>NZ_CAWPRX010000132.1:0-7087 GCF_963890365.1 Tychonema sp. LEGE 07196
ACAATATTCTTTCGATGTGGAACAGTTAATGAAGTTAAGTCCTTCTAAACGCCGCTTTTATCAACAAGGTATGCGGGCTGCAACCCTTATACAGTCTATCTCGTAGACCTCTTTGTCACCCCCCCAGAAAAAGGAGAGGCTTTAAACCAATTATTTCTGGTAAAATACCAAGATAGCGGTTTTGAGTTGACTGAAGTACAGAGTCGGGTAGAAAAACAGCATTACCGCGTCCTCTATTTCATCAGATTTAAAACTGCTATATTAATTTTTTCGTTCTCAAAACACAACTGTCTGTACTTTATGAATACCACATCGCCTTACGGCTCTTGGAAATCTCCCATCACCTCAGATTTAATTGTTTCGGGAACTGTCGGACTCGGACAAATTGCTATGGACGAATCGGATATTTACTGGGTAGAAGGACGACCGTCGGAAGCGGGTAGAAGTGTCATTGTGCGGCGCACTCCAGACGGTAAAATAACTGATGTAACGCCCCAGCCTTTCAACGTTCGCACTCGCGTTCACGAATACGGCGGCGGTTCGTTTGCAGTAGCCGGCGGTGTGGTGTATTTCTCTCATTTTGCCGACCAACGTATTTATTGTCAAGCATTAGATTCTCAACCAGCACCTCTCACACCTGCTGCTAAGAATTGCTACGCAGATATGATTGTTGACCGGCAAAGAAATCGCTTGATTTGCGTGCGCGAAGACGGTGCCGGTGAGGGGGAATCTGTCAACACTATTGTTAGCATTAATTTAGATAACGGCGAAGATATTCAAATCTTAACTCAAGGTAACGATTTTTATGCTTCTCCTCGTTTGAGTCCCGATGGTTCTCGACTTTCCTGGATTTCTTGGAACCATCCAAATATGCCGTGGGATGGGACAGAATTGTGGGTAGCAGAAATTAAGAGTGGCGGTTCTTTAGGCGAAAAATATTTAGTAGCTGGTGGCGCTGACGAGTCGATTTTTCAACCGGAATGGTCGCCCGATGGAGTTTTGTATTTTGTTTCTGACAAGTCGAACTGGTGGAATTTTTACAGAACTATTAATCTCAGCTTGCAAGAAAAACCAGAAGTCGAACCTCTGTGCGAAATGGCGGCTGAATTCGGTCTTCCTCAGTGGGTTTTTGGAATGTCTACCTATGCGGTTGTTTCCGAAAACAAAATTATTTGTACTTACACTCAGCAAGGTAAGTGGCATTTAGCCAGTCTCGATTTGACGACAAAGCAGCTAACAAAAATTGAGCTGCCTTATACTGATATTTCGTCGGTGAAAGCGCAGGGAGAAACTGTGGTTTTTCTGGCGGGTTCGCCTACTGAATCTACTGCTATTGTTAAATTAAATTTAGCAAGTGGCGAACGGGAAATTTTGCGAAAATCGAGCGATTTAAGTATCGATTCTGGTTATCTTTCTGTACCGGAAATGCTAGAGTTTCCCACGGAAAACGGTTTGACTGCTTTCGGCTTTTTCTATCCCCCGAAAAATCAAGATTTTGCTGCACCTGCGGGTGAAAAACCGCCGCTGGTTGTCAAAAGTCACGGCGGCCCAACTGCTGCTACTTCTAGCGGTATGAATTTGAGAATTCAATATTGGACGAGTCGCGGTTTTGCTGTGCTTGATGTTAATTACGGCGGTAGCACTGGTTACGGTAGAGAATACAGAAGAAGATTGCAAAATAGTTGGGGAATTGTTGATGTTGATGATTGCGCTAATGGTGCTAAATATTTAGCTGCAAAAAATTTGGTTGATGGCGAAAGAATGGCGATCGCCGGAGGGAGTGCAGGGGGGTACACTACTCTGTGCGCTCTGACCTTCCGGGATGTGTTTAAGGCCGGTGCTAGCTATTATGGGGTTAGCGATTTGGAGGCTTTGGCTACTGATACTCACAAGTTTGAGGCGCGCTATCTTGATGGATTAATTGGGCCTTATCCAGAACGCAAAGATTTGTATGTAGAACGTTCTCCGATTCATTCTGCTGAACGTTTATCTTGTCCGGTAATCTTTTTTCAAGGATTGGAAGATAAGGTTGTTCCGCCGAATCAAGCGGAAATGATGGTAGAGATATTGAAAGCTAAAGGTTTGCCGGTTGCTTACGTTACCTATGAGGGGGAACAGCACGGTTTTCGCCGCGCTGAAAATATTAAGAGAACTCTTGATGGGGAGTTTTATTTCTATTCCCGGGTGTTTAAGTTTGAGTTGGCTGAACCGGTGGAAGAAGTGCCGATTTACAATCTTTAGAAAAAGTTAAGTTTGCAGTTGTTTTGTTGGCGCTTTAACGCAACTGCAAAGGACGGCATAATTTGCACATATTGAATGTGATTTAGTTCACAAATTCTGTTGGTTGCTGTCACAAGTTTTGGCTGTTTGGTGTCACTGATTTTAAGAAAATTTACATAGAAACTATGAAAGTGCGATCGCCCTCTGTGACTGCAGATAAAGTGCGATCGCCCTAGCGTCAAGTTGAGAGTCAATCTCTATGCAAACTCCTGTCAACCTGATTCCATCTGCTTTGGGCGAGCTGTTCGCCGAAGTGAATTATAATGGCTACATTACTTTGGCCGATCGCTACGGTTTGATGGCCGCTATTTTTGACGAGACTTTGACGGAGGAAGAGAAATGCTCGATCGATCGCATCCTGCGCTCTGTGTGTCGGGGTAGGATAAAATTAGTTAATGAACTGTCTGTGCTCAGATAAGCACTGACAACACCTTCACAAAACTCAGCCTCTTGTCCCTCTTTAAGAGACTAAGGAATTAAGAAATAAAGGAAGTATTGAAGCCGGATTTATTATTACTACTATTATCTAGGGTGCGCCTTACCCGCAGGAGCATCTCAGCTTATTATACCATTTTTCTAAAATCGTGCAACACTCTTCGACCCCCCCTAGCCCCCCCTTGTAAAGGGGGGGGACAAGAACACTGTTGCATTCTTTTTTAAAATTGGTATTATTTTCAGCATTTGAGCGTGCGAACATTAATTAATAGCAACTCCCAAAACCAGTATTGGGCACGCAAGATACCTGATATCAATTGTGGTTGGACTCCTCATGAATGTTGACTGTTGAATGTTGACTGTTGAATGTTGAATGTTGAATGTTGACTGTTAACTGTTGACTAACAACAAATAACTAATAACCCATAACCAATAACCCATAACCAATAACCAATAACCCATAACCCATAACCCATAACCCATAACTTCTTCAAATCAAAAACCGAATAGTTACATAAACAGCAGCCACCAGCAATTGTACCGCCATCACCGGAAGCCCGTAACGCAGAAAGGTTTGAAAAGAAATCCGCTGTCCGTACTGCTCCGAAATTCCTGCTGCGACTATATTAGAAGAAGCTCCTACCAAAGTGCCATTTCCTCCTAAAGTGGCCCCGTACATCATCGCATAAAACAGCGGTAATACCTCCAGAGGAAACTGCCCTGCAAAATTGGGTTCTAGGACTTCCACAGGGGCTAACCCGATGTTAACAACATACTGTTTGAGCAAAGGCACCATCGCCACTACTAGCGGAATGTTCGGCACCACGCTCGACATTAAACCCACAAAAAATAACAAACTTAGCGAACCCAAAAAAATATTTTTACCCAAAATCACTGCTAGAATTCCCGATATACTGGCAATCACTCCAGTTTTTTCTAAACCCCCAATCAGTACAAAAGTAGACATGAAAAATAGCAGCGTACTCCAATCTAAATCCCGCAAAATATTGTTAACAGAATCTATTTTGGAGTGGTGAGCTAAAAGCATTGCCAAACCCGCCCCCAACAAAGCAACGGCTGCTGGTGAAAGTGGCACGGGCAGAGACTCTCCCACAACAAAAAATAGCAGCACAAAAGCTATGATTAAGCCGCCCACTGCTAAAACTCGCGGGTGATTAATTTTGGGATGTGGCAAGTGTGCCAAATCTTCTAATTCTTTGTGCCATATTTCGGGGAACAACCACGGCAGAAGAATGACTATTACTCCTACTGCAATTGCGCCGCCCAAACTTAATTTCACCAGGTAATCGGCAAAGCTCATATTAATCGCATCGCCTACAATGAATGTCGCCGGATCTCCCACGATTGTCAGCAGTCCCGAACTATTGGCTACAAATACCATTAAAATTAGTAAGGGTACAAAATCTACACCCACTTCTTGCGCCATTGGCGGAATTAATGGTGCTAGCAACATGACTGTGGTAGCATTGGGCAAAACTGCACAAATCGGGGTAGTAATCGCCACAATGCCCAGCAACAAATTTTTGCCTTTTCCTTTCGCCAACAGCACCATTTGAGTTGCCAAATAATCGAATACTTTGGTCGGCTCAAAGGCTCTCACCATGACCATGACTCCGAAAAATAAACCCAGGGTTCCGTGACTGCGACTGATATATTCGATCGCATTATTTAACGTCATCACGTGGGTAAAAACTAGAATCAGCGCCCCCAAAAATGCCGCAACTGTCAGGTGTATCCATTCTGTAATTATTAAGAAAACTACACCGATAAATGTTGCCGCAGCGATCGCAGCTTGCACGTTTTCCATTTAGTCCCCTGACAAAACTAAAGCTTAAAAATTAAAACCTCTGATTGTCAGCGAACTTACTACTTTTAGGCTGTTTTGTCAAGAGGTTTAAGTGTGACTTTTGGCAAAAAAAAGCTGGGATCTAATCATGGAGAGAGCAGCACGGGGGAAAAATCACCTCAAAACTACTTCTTTTAGCAGGGTTGCGATCGCCCGAAGTTTGGTATGGCGATCGGGCGATCGCTCAACTACAATAAAGCATGGGCAACATCTGCCAAATTCAACCCCCACGGAGACATCATGGACTACAGCCAAATGCTCGCCGACAAAACCGATACGATCCTCAAAAACTGGATTGAAGCAGTACGTCAGGATCGGAACATTGAAAGTGCTGACACCTTACCGCACTCAGCGATCGAAAATCACATACCCCATTTGTTGGCGGCGATGGCCGCATTGCTTTCCCAATATCGCAACAGCGACATAAACGTAATAATTGAAGCCAGTTTAGATCACGGACTTCTTAGAGCCGAACAAGGCTACGACTCCGCAGAAGTAGCCAGGGAATACCATTTATTGCGTCAAGTAATATTCTCAGAATTAGAAGCAGAATTGCTAGCAGGAACCACTGCCGAAGTATTCAAAGCTTTTCGCCTCATCGATGCCGTAATAGACGAAGCAATTGCCCAGTGTTTCAATAGCTACGTCGCTCAGAAGCTTCGGGAACTCCAACAAATCCAAAGTCAGTTACAACTCACAAATCAAGAACTCAATCGCCTCGTCAGCGTCAACCAAGAAAACCTCTCCTATTTAGCTCACGAACTCAAAACACCTCTCAACTCAATCATCGGTTATTCAGAGCTATTTTTGCGAAAAGGAAGGGCGCAAACAGAAATCAAAGATACCCTCCCCGGCATCGAACACATCGAGCGAGTATTGCGTAACGGCAGACAGTTGTTGCGCCTGATTAACGACGCACTAGAACTTGCCCGCGCCGATGCCGGCAAAATTAAACTTAACCTGCGGCAAACTAATGTACAATCTCTAATTAACACCGTAGTAGAAATGATGCAGCCAATTGCTGATGCTAAAGGACTAAAGCTTGCTGTTACCAGCGACTGCGCCCCCAAACAAGTAGTCGCCGACGGACAGCGGCTGCAACAAATTGTCACCAACCTTCTGAGTAATGCCATTCGCTATACAGAATCTGGTAGCATTGAATTAAGTTGCCGCCGCGCTGGAGAAGCAAATTGGACGATCGCCATTACAGATACAGGTATCGGCATCGCCCCCGAAGATACCAACCGCATCTTTGACCCCTTTTTTCAAGCAGGAGAAGCCCGCAAACAGCAGTATCCCCCCGACAGCACCGGCCTGGGATTAGCCATAGTATCGCGGCTAGTCACGCTTTTGCAAGGTCAAATAGAGGTAGTATCAGAAATCGGAGTCGGCTCAACTTTTACCGTAATTCTCCCTTTAGAAGTTAAAATACTTCAAGTAGTAAGCTAAAAATTAAGTTCAAAATTTTAGATCCGAACATCAGAAAATCCTATGCCCGCAGCCAACCTAAGCCCTTCAACAACAGCCTTTCCCCTCACCGCCGTAGTCGGGCAAGCAGCAATCAAATTAGCCCTGCTTTTAGCAGCAGTAGATCCCGGATTGGGAGGAGTTGCGATCGCCGGTCGCCGCGGTACCGCAAAATCAGTAATGGCCCGCGCCCTGCATTCCCTACTGCCACCAATTGAAATTGTTAAAGACTCTTTTTGCAACGCCGAACCCGATGAAAACATTGCAGAACAGACATCTTTTATATTAGAAGAAAACGGGCAAGATGCCCACACCACAAATACTAATTCCCCAAATACAGAAATTATTCCCGCACCCTTCATTCAAATTCCTTTGGGTGTCACCGAAGACCGACTCTTAGGTTCCGTCGATGTCGAACAATCAGTAAAATTTGGCAAAACCGTATTTCAACCCGGACTCCTGGCCCAAGCAAATCGAGGCGTACTTTACGTAGACGAAATCAACCTCCTCGATGACAACATTTCCAACCAATTGCTAACAGTATTAACCGAAGGTCGCAACCAAATAGAACGCGAAGGCATCAGCTTCCAACACCCTTGCAAACCTCTATTCATTGCCACCTACAACCCCGAAGAAGGGTCGCTCAGAGAACATTTGCTCGATCGCATCGCGATCGTACTTTCCGCCGACGCAGCACTCGAACTAGAAGAAAGAGTATACGCAGTAGAACAAGCCCTATCCTACTCCAGTTCCCCCCAAGAATTTCTCAACCAATACACCGAAGACACCGACAACCTCAAAACCCAAATCATCCTCGCCAGAGAATGGCTCAAAGATGTCACCATCAGCCGCGAACAAATTGCCTACCTAGTAGAAGAAGCCCTGCGCGGCGGAGTCCAGGGACACCGCGCCGAAATCTTCGCCTGTCGCGTCGCCAAAGCCGCCGCCGCCATCGAAGGACGCACAGAAGTTAACGCCGAAGATTTGCGCCGCGCCGTAGAACTCGTCATCGTACCCCGCGCCACCACTGTCCAAACT
>NZ_CAWPRX010000133.1:0-7063 GCF_963890365.1 Tychonema sp. LEGE 07196
GAATTGGGAATTGGGCATTGGAGCTAACAAATAACAAATAACCAATAACAAATAACAAATAACAAACAACAAACAACAAATAACCAATAACCAATAACCAATAACCAATAACCAATGACTTCTTCAAATTAGCCGGGAGATTTATTTAAAATCCATTTTAACCATTGCATGAACGATCGCCAAACGCTCAATTTCCGCACACCCGGAACTCGGTTGGCGGCCAGACTTTCAACCGAACGCAAGGCGGCGTATTGCAAGCCCAAAAAGCTGTCTACGGGCGCGTAAGGCCCTCCCAAAGTAATCGCGCCGGCTGCGTATACCCGGCCTTCTGTGTTGCTACCAGAAGTGTTCCGCAATTCGAGCACTTCAAAATCGTTGTTAACGCTCAGCCGCCCCAAATTGTTGAGGGGAAGATTGTATTGAACTACCAAATCGTTTAACAGGGGACTGGTTTTTACCTTAGCGTCCAAACCCGTAGCATCAATAATAAAATCAGCTTCTAACTTAATTTGCCCCTTGAGTTCTTTTTCCTGAATGTACGTCACGGTGCGGTTTTGACTGTCGCGCTCGACTCGCTCGACTTCGCCGAAGGTAATTTGATACCATCCTTGACTTAAACCTTCTTTGACAATCCGCCGCCAGTCGCTGCGGTTGGCTGTAGTGGTGCCGCCCCAGTCTGCGAGCAACTGCGGGCGCAATTCTGGTTGAGCTTTTTCTAAAAGTACGCAGAGTTCCCCGCCCCAGGAGGCTTTGGGCCAGTTGAAAGGTTGAAATTCGTAGTGATTTTCGACTTGTCGCACGGCGAGGTTAAATTTGTTACCTTGGGGTTTGGCCGATCGCATCAAATGCAATACTTGAATGTTGCCGTTGCGCTGTCTGGCTTCGTAAATTCGCTGCACAACGCGAGAAGCTACAATCCCTCGGCCTCTAATTAACACGCTGCCGCCCTTAGCCTCCAATTTTTGGTAAACGCTGTCGTGGTTTTCATAGGCGTTGACAACAGAGTTAAAATCCTGGGTTTTTTCGCGGTATTCCTGCAAGTCTGGCAAAAATTGAATCGCGGGATAGCCGGTGGCTAAGTGTACGTATTTGGCGATTAAAAAAGCACGATCGCGACGATCGGCATTCGATCGAGAATAAGCGATCGCGTACCTGCCGTCATCTGTTTTGCGAATGGCCCGCACTCTCCCGTAGCGAAACATCTGACTCCACCCAATTCGCAGAGTTTCCCTGTCAATCGCATCAAACACATTTCCGGCGCGAGGCGTATAAGTTTCGGCAAAAGTCGGTTCCGCAAACACCTGCCACATCAACTTTAGCGATACAATCAACCGCCCTTTGAGCAATTCCTGCCAAGCTTCCCGCAGGGCATAGGGAGGCCAGCCCCAAATGTTGTCTGGGCAAGCGTCAGAATTCGATCGCAGCCGTTCCCGCAGCGGAATTTGAGAATTTAGGCATAACCGGCGGTAGCGGGCGTAAGGCTGCTCTTCCAGGCCCAAAACCGCAATTCGATCGACTTTCACGCCGCAAATTCTCAGCAAATCCACCCAAATAAAGCTGCCCAAGCCGCCCCCAACGGCGGCCCAATCAACTTCGACTACAGGGATTCCCATCGATTGGAGCGATCGCATGGTTATTTGATTCGCCTGCAAAAAGGCGATCGGCGGAAATTCTCCGCTACTAGCTGTTTGAGGATGTGGCGCAACCATTGGCGGCGCGATCGATGGGTCTGGCCCATTGGTCTGCGGGTTAAAGAAAATGTGAGAATTGACAGAGTGGATTTCTGCGGAATTCACAGCAAAGGAAATGCCGATCGCGTAGGGCCCGATTTGCAACATATCCCCGTTGGCCAGCACGCACCGATTTTGGCGGGTACCGTTGACAAAAGTACCGTTGCGGCTGCCGGTGTCAGTAATTACGATACTGTCGCCTTCGGTGGCAATGACTCCGTGAAAGCGAGAAATTTGACTGCTGCTGAGGGCAATTCGAGAAACTCGTTTCCCGTTGATTGTGGCGGGCATAGCTTCAAAAATTCGTCCCAAGGCGATCGGCAAGTCGAGTATCGGAGAGTGACAATCCCCGGTAGTTGTGTCTTTCCAAGTCAGTCGCAGGCGCAAGGGTTGAGGATTCATTATGATTTTTTAAACATTAGCTGTCGGCTTTGAGCTTTCTTTGACAAAAGATTTTTGAATTTGAGGGTTCTGATTTGATATCAAATCCTCTCTTCATCGGAATAGTAAATTCACTGTTGACTGTTGACTGTTGACTGTTAACCGTTAACCGTTAACATCATGTATGAGTGCAACCGGAATTGATTTGAGATGAGAGCTTATATCACAAACTTTAGTAGTTTTAGGCGCACGGGGAGTAAGAAACTACGCAGTTCGGTAGACTTATGCAGGAATTACGCATTAAAACCAAAGAAACCGGGTTTTTTGCCCTTACTCTGGGTGACAACGCGCTTTTTGGTAAAAAAAACCCGGTGTATGACCCCCCGTCCGTCTAGAAATATTCTGGTTGCTGGGCCCGATATTTCCCTAGAAACCGGGCTTATACCATTTAGAAAAAATGTTGCAACAATTAAATTGTTGGACGCAGTGAAACGGAGGGTTGTTTAGTTCACCCCATGTATTAAGGTGCGTCGCTATTAGATTGTCACTTTTTTTTAGAGATTGTCGATGCATCCATACCCTACATATACTGTTGCATTAATTTGGAAAATTGGTATTAGTAAGGCAAATGGGCGGATATATTTAAGTGTGGGCGGCTTCGGTTCACTTTACCCGCGAGATTTTGAAGGGAAAATGAGCTGGGGGAAACGCTACGATTTTAGCGAGAGCATCTGGGACATGGCAAAAAGGATGTTTTTTTGAGAGCGATCGCACCTCAAATGCAAAGCACAGATGACCAGATCCTAGCATCGGCGATCGCCCTAGCCTTCATCTCAAATCAAAAATTAAAAATCTTGCCACAATCAAAAATCAAAAATCAAAAGCCATCAAGGAGAAAGCACCACACTCATCGCCGCCGCCAGAGAAGTACCGCACCACGGACACCCCGCACTCAACTGCGCGTAAGGCGAAACGCGGCTGCACTTGGGACACTGCAAACCATATTTTGAAGGCCCTGTCGGCGGGGAAGAACTTGGAATCGCGGGCCCGAGTAAAACTGTCTGCGGCGCGGCTACTTGCACCGCAGGCGCAGACACCACATCGATTTGCACTTGGCCTAAATGGATGCGGCTGTCGGATCTCAATATTGCTTCGCCCGATGCGAGAATTTTTCCATCTACCAGCGGGGGATTGGTGGGGCGCAAATTCCGCACTGCATACTCTTGCAATTCTCGATCAAAAAATATTTCGATGTGGAGTCCCGATACGCTGCGATCGTCCAATACTAGATCGCATTTTGCCCGATCGCGCCCCAGTCTTACGGTTCCCGGATTTTTGCTCGGCTGTCCTTGTTGAATCGTGTGAGTTTGACGCACCCCAGCCTCTGTCCATGTTAAAGTTAGCTGGTTTATCATAATTCTATTGTTTCCTGAACATATAAAATATTTTACTCATTTATATCAAGACTTATGCTCGTTTTTGGACTCGCGCGATCGGGCCTAGAAACCCGGTTTCTACAAGTTTTGGGTTTGGCAATCAGAATATCTGCAAAGAAACCGGGTTTCTGAGGTCACAAGGGCGATCGTCCAATGTATACCTCCGATATCATTTCCGGCAGATTAACCGCAATTAGTAAGGTTCGCAGTACGGTTTTTGTTATGGTAATCGATCGGACTTGATGTGAAAAAATATTTTGTTAACTTCAACAAAAAAGCCCCTACTTTGGGGCTTTTCGTATTCCTATCGGCTTTGTTTGAGAAACCGAATCGCGCAGTTTGCCAGCTTTTTTTTCCTGAAAAATTCTGCACCCGACTTGCGCTTTGTTATTGATTTGCCGGCGATTGCTTGCTAATCACTAATGGCTGCGGGGTTTTTGCAGTTGTCAAGCGGGGCGCTGTTTGCGATTTTTTGATGTGGCGATCGAACTCGCTGATTGCGGCAATTCGATCGCCCTACTTCCTCAAACGCGAGCGTTTGCTCGTTTCGTTGCAGGCAAAGGTTTAAGAGAATTAACTTTCGCTCTTGCGGCTTTTCTTACCACCTTCTCGACCAATTTGAGCCATGTGTTCCCGATTTCTACTGACAGCTTCACCACCTTTTTGACCAGCTTGTCTGGCTTCTTCCGAAGTAAATTCGTGGGCTGTTCCTTTCGCGTGTGCAGCTTTTCCGCCTTTGCTAGCAATTGCGCGCTGTTTTTCGGCATCCATAGAAGCGAATCCGCGTTTGCTTTTCTCAGCCATGACTGTCTCCTTGTGTTTTTTCTGATTTTTTAGCTCGATCGCGCCTTCGCCTCCCACTGTAATTGGTATTTCCAGTCAGTGGTGAGATATCAGACGGTAAATTATCAAACACCATCGCGCGAATTTAAACTGTTGGTTTAAGTCGCAGAATGACTGTTTTGTAGTTTACAAATGTGAACTAAAAATAGTTCACGCCCGGGCACTGTAATTAGAGCCGCCCATGTTTAAGCAGTTTACCGTCTTTCAATCATTCTATAAATTCCTCAACTTTTATACCTCTTTCTCAGGTATAGTCATTCTTTAGTTCGCTGGAAGGATGGAACCGAAAGCTGATTGGCGGTAAACTCAGGGGATTTTTCGACAAGGGGGCGACACTTCAAAAATTTCAAGTCTAAAGACGGATACTTTTTTTGTCTTTTTACTTTTCTTTTTTTATGTTCCCACCCAAAAATCGATACTTGCTTTCCGACTTCACCCCTGGAGAGATTGAAATTTTAGACAAGAGTTCAATCTCCGGTGATTCACGGCGCTGCAAGTCAAATCCCCAATCGAAAATGCGAAAAATGCGAAAATCCACCGAGTCCTTCCGGGCTTGTCAGTTATTCCGCTGTTAGTCGATCGGCCGATCGAGTGGTTTCAGGCAAGCGATATCTTGGGGTGCAGCGCAGGACATACTCGATCGCACTTATCAAGTTTATTCTGTGACCGATCGATACATAAATCGGTTTTACCCCTGTTTGCGTCCTCAGCGCTGCCCCTACTATCGATCCATCTTCCAGCAAGGGCTGCCAACTGCCCCGTTCGAGTCCTACTTCTGAATGTTCTCCAACAAATCGAGTTTTGGCAACTCCGATCGTCCCAATTCCTGTCAAAACTCCCAAATGGCAGGCAAGACCGAACCTGCGGGGGTGAGCGAGTCCTTGACCGTCGCACAATATCAAATCTGGTTTCAAACTGATATTTTCTAAAGCGTCCAGGACTGCAGGCACTTCTCGAAAAGACAGGAAACCGGGAATGTAAGGAAAAGCTGTAGGACTGCGAACCACAGACTGCTGCTGCAATTGCAAGTCGGGAAAGCTCAGAACTGTGACAGCCGCCAGCGATACGCTGTCTGCACTGTTGTAACCGACATCTACGCCTGCGACATACCGAACTGTCTCAAGTTGATTTTCGGTAATTACCAATGGCCGGAGGTGTTCTTGAATGGCGATCGCCTCTTCAATTGTTTCGGGCCAAGGGTGTCGCTGCCACATTAGATATCTTGATTCAACCGTTCTCATCTAAGTTTAACTTATTTTCTGCCATTTTTCATCTCGGATTTTGCTCCTTGGTCGCTATAAATTCACTACTGATATACGGAGTCTTTTTTATACGCGCAATACTTAAGTAAGGCGGGCCCAAACCCATTCTACAAATAGAGTCCGATCTTTACAAAAATTACCTGTTCGAGCCGGATTTTTGAGCTTTCTCAAAAGCTTTTGAGCTTCCAGCGCCCTTTGATAACCTGCTAAAGAGCGATCGAGCTATCTATTCAATTCGGGATCTAAAATCATCACCCTTGTCAAGATATTGAAACATTTATTTATCAATAAATTCAACCTGGCACAAGTGCCATAATTAATATCACAACATCGAGCTAACGGAAATATTATGCTTTTGCATTTTAGAGGCTCTCCGATAGGAAAATTCCTATGATTTTTATGAATCAAATAAATGAATTTATGAGTTGTTGCATCATTAATATAAAGTTATCATCTTAGATAGCGAAGAGAAAACTAACATCCAGTAACACAACATAGGTCAATTAACATATGAAAACCCTGCCAAATGTTCGGTACAACCTCGCTCTCTACATCGTCGGTGGCATCGTCTTCATCATCGCCGCCTTAATTTTAAAACCTTTTACCATCGTCGGCCCAGGTGAACGGGGCGTAATGATGCGCTTCGGCAAAGTTCAAGACGCGATTTTAGATGAAGGCATCCACCCGATTTTACCGATTGTTACCTCTGTCAAAACTCTCAGCGTGCGAGTACAAAAAACAGATGCGAAAGCAGAGGCAGCATCCAAAGATTTGCAAAGCATTACTACAGATTTGGCAGTCAACTGGAATGTCGATCCCGCAAAAGTTAATCAAATTTTCCAACAAATAGGAGATGAAGAACAAATTGTTGCCAGCATTCTGAGCCCGGCAATTTCGGAAGTTCTCAAAGCAGCAACTTCTAAAAAAACAGCCGAAGAAATTATCACTAAACGGACGGAACTAAAAACAGAAATCGACAACAGCCTCAAAAAGCGTTTGGAACCTTACGGTGTCATCGTCAGAGATGTTTCGTTAATAAATTTTGGCTTTTCGCCAGAATTTAGCAAGGCTATCGAAGCCAAACAGATAGCAGAACAAGAAGCCAAACAAGCAGAATTTACAGTTAAAAAAGCAACCCAAGATGCTCGAGCCCAAATTAACCGCGCTAAGGGGCAAGCCGAAGCTCAACGCTTGCAGCGGCAAACTTTAACTTCAGAAATTTTGCAGCAGCAAGCGATTGAAAAATGGAACGGCCAGTTTCCGACAGTAATGGGAGGAGGCGGAACTTTGCCGTTAATTAATATTGCGCCGCCCAGTTCTCAAGCTGCAACTAATGTTAAATAAACTGCTGCAGATTGTGATAGCCGGGGCGCGGGGAGAAGGAGAGAAGAGAAAAGGGGGAGAAGGGGTG
>NZ_CAWPRX010000134.1:0-7009 GCF_963890365.1 Tychonema sp. LEGE 07196
GTTTCTGGGTGATACTCTTAGTATTACTCCGTATTAAATACCAAACCTATTTCACATAAAATTTAGTTTTTACTTAATGATCGTGAATACCAAAATTCTTCACATTCAGAGCAAAAATAGAACCCCTGCTAGTCTCATCGCCAATCTGCAAGATTTTAGCTATGAATTAGGAGAGGCTATCGATCCCCAAATTATTATTCAGAATCCCCATCTCACTTTATATTGCCTCGATCTGGAAAATCAACAAGCCATTTTTGTAGAAACGCCTTCAGATATTGATATTTATGAGGCTCCTTTTCTTTACCAAGCGCAGTATGAATATGCCCAGCGATTAATTGCCGTCCCCTATCCAGAATTTTACCAACTGGCTGCCAATATAGACGATTCAATTGGCAAAATTACGATGATTTATTCCGTTGGACGCTGTGGGTCTACTTTGTTAAGTAAAGTATTTAGTCAAGTTGATACAGTCCTCAGTTTATCAGAACCAGATATTTTTTCCCAGATTGTCGCCATCCGTAACCCCGATGGCAGTAATGATGAAGCACTCGGACAATTACTAAAAAGTTGTATTTATCTTCTCTGCAAACCGACTGTAAAAGGCAACCCTTCCCATTGTGCACTTAAATTGCGTAGTTTTGGCATTGAAATCGCAGACTTAATATACAGCGTATTACCTGATGCCAAGCTAATTTTTATGTATCGCAATGCTCGAGATGTCGTGAAATCATCTATCCGTGCTTTTGTCCATTTGAGTGCCATGCTGCCGATAATAGCACAGAACATAGAAGCATATAGTCGAGTAGTTCCTTTACTTAAGGAGTATGCCAGCTATATAGATTTTACCGACTCTAATGCCACTGATTTATATACAACTATGTGGCTGTCTGTAATGCACCGTTACCTATTACTTTGCCAACAAGATATTCCGATCTGTGCTATTCGATATGAAGATTTAGTTGCCGCTCCCCAACAGACGATCGGTGAGATTTTTAATTATTGTGATTTGCCGATTTCTCAAGTTTCCCAAACTTGTAAAGTATTTACAAAAGATTCTCAGAGTGGTTCAAATTTCTCCCAAGAAAATACGCGCAAAAATGACATTAAAATACCGGATACTTTAGATATTCAGCAAAAAATTGCTAATTTATTGCAAAAACATCCCCAGATTAAAACATCGGACTTTATTGTTCCCTATACTTTAGGATTTTCTCAATAAAAAATTTGCAATAATGGCACAATATTCTTGCTATTTTGCCATTATTTTAAAATTGTCAAATCCCTTTATTTCTATTTTTGAGTTAAAACAGGTTTCCCTGTAGATATCACCTGTTCCACAATATCAGCGGCTCGACTCACACCACCAGCCCCACGAAAAGGCGAGTAAATCTCACATCGACTGACTTCTTTGCCGCTGAGCTTCGTACAGGATGAGGGCAGAGGCGATCGACACATTTAATGATTCTACGTTGCGGCTTAGGGGGATTTGGATTTGTCGATCGGCCAAACTTTTCAATTCTGGCGACAAACCAGAGCCTTCGTTGCCCAAAACTATCAGAGTCGGCACTCGCAAATCTACTTCCCAATAAGTTAAACTCGCACCGGCAACGGTTGCTAATATTTGCATTCCCCGATTTTTGTACCCGGAGACTGCGGCGGTTAAATCTGGAGTGACTGCTACGGGCAGCTTAAACCAAGCTCCTGCTGAGGCGCGCAGCACCTTGGGATGGTCAAAATCGGCGCTGTCGGCGCTCAGCAGCAAACCGTCGGCATTAGCAGCCGCGGCCGTGCGGACGATCGCCCCCAAGTTGCCGGGATCTTGGATTGTTTCGAGGGCTATTCCTAAAGTTGATATTTCTGCCGGCGCTGTGGCGGTGCGGGGTGCGGTGGCGATGATGCCGTCTGGTTGAACTGTGGTGGCGATCGACTCTAACACTTTTTCACTGACTAATTCTGTGCGATCGGCCAAACTACCAATTTGCTCCCACAATTTCCCGTGGCGATCCAACCATTCGGGAGTGCAGCAAACTGTTTCTAGCAGGTGTTTAGCGGCGCAAGCTTCTTCGAGCAAATGCGTCCCTTCTAGTAAAAATAATTGTTGTTCCCTGCGTCCCTTCGAGCTGTGCAGCTTGCGGATTTCTTTGACTAGGGGGTTTTGAATACTTGTCAGCATTGTGTTAATTCAGCAGAGCGAATGGGGTTATTTCCTGTATCGGGTTAACCCCAAACTTTTTTCTGCTTTTGGAATGCGGAACCCGGGACTTGAACCCGGAAGGCTTGCACCACATGAACCTGAATCATGCGCGTCTACCAATTCCGCCAGTTCCGCATCGGTCACGAATTAATACTATGCACTATGTTCCCGAATTTGTCAAGTGTTTTTGGCAATAAAATTTTAATTGGGGAATGCGATTAATAAATGGCCCATGCCGATTATGTTAAAATTGTCTTGGCAGATAGTTCTCAACTCGGCTACCTATAGCAATTCTAAATCATTATCACGGGCGGTGATTTCCCCAGAATCTATGTGTAAGGACACGGCAGTGCCGTGTCCCTACAGAAAATCATTTAGGATTGCTATATGTGTCAGCCATTAACCCTCGATCCTCAAGAAAAAGCGACAATCTAACCGCGACGCACAGGCTATTCAATAACTACAAAATTTAGTAATCTTGTAGGGTGCGTCAGCCAAGTGTTAGTTTATTAATCGAGAAACTACGACCTGACGCACCCTACAGGATTTAGATTTAATCGGCTAAATCTGGGAAAACTTCGCGCACCGCCGGATGCACCAATCTGTGATTCTGTACGTTCAATCCCTTCGCCAAACTCGGATTGGTTTCCAATGCTTTAATCCCGTTATTTGCTAACTGCAAAACATAGGGCAAGGTGCTGTTATTCAAAGCTATAGTCGCTGTCCAAGGCACGGCACCGGGCATATTTGGTACGCCGTAATGCACGACTTCTTCTTCGATATAAGTAGGATTTGTGTGAGAAGTTACTCGCAAAGTTTCCACGCAGCCACCTTGGTCAACGGCTACGTCAACAATTACAGAACCGGGGTGCATTTTGGCAACAAATGCGCGAGAAACGAGCACGGGAGCTTTTTTGCCCAATACTAAAACTGCGCCGATTAACAAATCTGCATCGGAGATAACTGCTTCTATTTGTAAAGGACTGCTGTAGAGGTATTCTACTCTGGAACCGAACAGAGTTTCTAAGTAGGCTAGGCGATCGACATTTACATCCAAAATCTGCACTCTAGCGCCCATTCCTACAGCAATACGGGCTGCTTCCGTGCCGACGATTCCGCCGCCCAAAATCACGACTTTGCCCGGTTGTACCCCCGGTACGCCGCCCAAAAGTACGCCTCTGCCGCCTTGCTGCCGTTCCAGATACCGAGCACCAAACTGCACGGCCAAACGCCCTGCAATAATGCTCATCGGTGTTAGCAGTGGCAATTTCCGGTCGGGGAGTTCGACGGTTTCGTAGGCGATGGCCTGGATTCCGCTGTTGATTAATTGCTGGGTTAATGCGCGATCGGCTGCTAAGTGCAAATATGTAAATAGCAACTGCTCTTTTTGAAGCAGCGGATACTCAACGGGAAGCGGTTCCTTAACTTTAACAATTAGTTGCCGGTTCCAGACATCTGAAGCCTTTGATACAATCTTAGCCCCTGCTTGAAGGTAGTCCTCGTCGGTAAAACCGGCCCCAACACCAGCATTCGTTTCGACGAAAACTGCGTGACCTTTGTCCGAACAAGCCCGGACACTTGTGGGACTGAGCCCTACTCGAAACTCTAAATCTTTGATTTCTTTGGGAACGCCTATTTCCATCTACAACCTCTGAATCTCAGGCTTATATCGTATCGAATCTAACTTGAAAATAATTCCTACCGGAACAATACCATTGGAAATTTTAGATTTGGCAATCCGGCTGGGGCTAGGCGAACAAATTTTTGAGTTTCATCCCGTGGGATTTGAATTGCTTAAATTTTAGATCGATCGCAGATTTAGGGTAGATTAACACGGATTAACGCAGATAATTTCAAGAATAGTCAATATATTCGATCGATCGCCTATAATTTAACAGGCTTGCACTCAGCGCTTCTCAAAAACAAATGCCACGCATACCTACATTAACATTCGATCGCGGAACGCTATTGTTGCACCCGCCGCCCAAAGGCAGAGACTGGGTGGACTTTGCTACGTGGGACGATCGCGTGGAAAAATTCCGAATTCGGGCAATTCACTACCGCCCGCTGGTAGAATCTCTCCAAGCTGAGTGTACTAATTTCACCGACGAAGCCAAGGGATACGAACCACTCGAACTCGTACCCAGCGTCGAAATGCAGCCTTACCCGCATCAAAAAGAAGCCTTAGCAGCTTGGCAGCAAGCAGGAAGCCAAGGAGTAGTAGTCCTCCCCACCGCTTCCGGCAAAACTTATCTGGCACAATTAGCCATGCAGGTCACGGGCCGCAGTACATTAATTGTAGTACCAACTCTCGATTTAATGCACCAGTGGTACGCTAATTTGAAAGCTGCTTTTCCCGACATCGAAATTGGATTGTTGGGCGGAGGTTCGCGGGACAAAACACCAATTTTAGTGGCAACTTACGACAGCGCCAGCATTCATGCAGAAACTTTAGGTAATAAATACGGGTTGTTGGTTTTTGACGAATGCCACCATTTACCAACGGACTTTTATCGAGTAATATCCGAATATGCGATCGCCCCTTTTCGACTCGGACTGACAGCAACACCGGATCGCACCGACGGCCGCCACAGCGATTTACATTTCCTCGTCGGCCCGACAGTATATAGCAAAAGACCGGAAGATTTGGCAGGCGACGCGTTAGCCGAACATAAAATAGTTCAAATCATGGTCAAACTGTCAAAAGAAGAAACCGATCGCTACAGCGAATTCATGAACATTCGCAACGACTTCTTAAAACAGTCTAACATCAAAATATCCAGCCTCGAAGGATGGAAACAGTTTATCATGGCCAGCGCGCGATCGCCCTTGGGAAGGCGCGCCATGCTAGCCCACCGCCAAGCCAAAGAAATCGCCCTTTGTACCGAAGGAAAACTGCGAATCTTAGCTCAAATACTAGCAGAACACTCTCCCCAGCGCACCCTAATCTTCACCGGAGACAACGCCACAGTTTACCGAATTTCCCAAGAATTTCTCATCCCCACAATCACCCACCAAACCCCAGTCAAAGAAAGGCACGAAATTCTCGCCCGCTTCCGCAGCGGCGAATACAAAACCCTCGTCGCCTCCCACGTCCTCAACGAAGGAGTAGACGTACCCGATGCCAGAATTGCTATTATATTGTCAGGTACAGGAAGCGAACGCGAATACATCCAAAGATTGGGTCGAGTTCTCCGCAAAAGCAGCGATGCCAACAAGTTAGCAATTCTCTACGAAGTAGTCACCGAAGACACCAGCGAAGAAAGAACATCCCAGCGCCGCCGAGGAGGAATGCAGCTTCACAAACCGCAACCAAAGACACAAACTGAACCACCACCAACCGAATATCCGAAATTAGAAACTGTCAAACCAACACCAATTTACGGAGTCAACCGAGAAACCACAAAAAAAGCCGCAGAATCACCAGCCAAATGGGGAGAAGATGATGAAATTCCCTGGTAGCCAACCTAAATTCTTCTTCCTTCCTTCTTCCCTTCGCGTCCTTTGCGCCTTCGCGGTTCGTTAAAAATAAAACTATTCACAAATGCTACCAACCGACTTACTAAGCCACCGCCAAAACGGAGAATCAATCATTCCCCTACGTCTCAAGATAGATGCGAAAAACTTAGAAGCAGCGACAGAAATGATCAACTGTTTCCAAGAGTCGATCGGCAAAACCCAAGGCGAACTCGACGGACGCTTGCTGGAATTAGAAGGCGACAGCCCCGACTATCGCCTCAAACGCGGATTAGCGCACCTGCTGAAGGGCGGTTTCTCCACCTTGGAAGTCATCAGTCCCCTAGAACCATCAGACTTGAGACAGCGAGTATTTGCGTTGTCAGCGCGATCGACTCCCAGCCCACAATCCACCCAAATAACCCTCGAAACAGTAGCCACAGAGCTCAGCCAAGACTTAAACAGAGAAGTTTTTACCCACGAAATCAAAACAGGTTTATACGCCGATTTAAACGAAAACAAAATCCTCACCCAATTTGACGCACCAACACCCGAAAACTTGCTTCACAGATACAACCTTTCTCAAGTTCAAGGCATATTTTACCGCGCCAGTCAAGTCAAATTAACCGCCCACCGCAACGATCCAGGAGAATACAAACTCCTATTTCGCTATCTGAAACTATTTCAGTTAATGACATACATTGAAGGCGATGCAGACCACGGTTTTACCCTCACAATCGACGGGCCCACAAGCTTGTTTAAACCCAGCACCCGCTACGGCTTAGCCCTCGCCAAAATGCTGCCCGCACTCCTACACGTCACCAAGTGGAGTATGCACTCAACCCTGCAAACCAAAGATGCTTTTAGCGGTGTTGTGAAAACAGGTAAATTCACCCTAAATTCCGACTGCGGTTTAGTCAGCCACTACCCCCCAGGGAAACCCTATGATAGTATGTTAGAAGCAGCATTTGCTGACAGGTGGGACAGCTTAAAAACCGAGTGGAAACTCGAACGAGAAGTTGATTTAATTCCGATTCCCGGAAGCGTGATGATTCCCGATTTTCGCTTAGTGCATCCCGACGGGCGAGTGTTTATATTAGAAATAGTTGGCTATTGGCGGCCGGAGTATTTACAAAAGAAATTTGCTCAAGTACAAAAGTCTGAATGCGATAATTTGATTTTAGCGATTTCCGAACGTCTCAATTTGGAAAAAGCTGGGGTGAATGTAAAAGATGTGCCAGCAAAAGTAGTTTGGTTTAAAGATAAATTGTTGCCGAAATCAGTGCTGGAAGTCCTCGATGAGGATACATAAGTTGTTGTATCTAGATTGTGTATGGTGATTGAGGGGGAGATTGGGAG
>NZ_CAWPRX010000135.1:0-6924 GCF_963890365.1 Tychonema sp. LEGE 07196
GGCCCCTTTAGCAGGGGGGGGTGGGGGGGGGGTAAAAAACCCCAAGCAAGCAACGAAAAAACCCAAATAAAAAAATGACAAAACTTTACAACAAAACCTCAGAAAAACTCAAGCGACAGCGGCTTCGCAGAGAAATGACAAAAGCTGAAAAACGTCTATGGGACAAAATCAAAAACAGACAGCTTGAGAATTGTAAATTTCGCAGACAGTACAGCGTAGCAGAATTTGTGCTCGATTTCTACTCACCGGAAATCAAGTTAGCATTAGAAGTTGACGGTGATAGTCATTTTGAAGAAGGTGCTGTAGAATATGATGCCCAAAGGCAACAATTTATTGAATCAGCAAGAATTAATTTTTTGAGGTTTACAAATGATGATGTTTATCATAATTTGGATGGGGTTTTAGATGTGATTGTAGATGGGATTAAATCGCTGAGAACATTAGGTGTTTTACCCCCCCTTGCTAAGGGGGGGAGCAAGAGCGGATAACAGGGATTAAATTTTTGAGAACATTAGGTAGGTGTTTTACCCCCCCCAGCCCCCCCTTGCTAAGGGGGGGGAGCAAGAGCGGATAACAGGGGATTAAATCCTTGAGAACATTAGGTGTTTTACCCCCTTGCTAAGGGGGGGAGCAAGAGCGGATAACAGGGGATTAAATCCCTGAGAACATTAGGTTTTTTACCCCCTTGCTAAGGGGGGGAGCAAGAGCGGATAACAGAAGATTAAAAATTACTTCAAAGGTCAATTATTTACCTTTGAATCCTGCACAAATTGCATAATTGGCCGCGCAAAAATTGTGATTCCAACATTTCTAAAGACGATAAACACTGCTCTAATATTCTATCAAATCTGTCGGGCGATCGGCATTCGCGGCGGCGCTGTTTTCCACATCAAATCTATTTCTTCCGGGGTCAATCCGTAAGCTTGATTAACTAAGTCGGATAAACGGTGTTCGAGTCTCAACGCCTCAGCTTTGCGAGATTGAATGGCCGGTGCATATTCATTATAAGTTTCGCGGACTGCTTTTAGTCCAGCAACGCCGAGAGGATCGGAGGATTTAGTTTTTGGCATTCGCTTTCTGATTTCTGCTACGAAGTCTGCAAAGGAAAGGGCAGAAAAATCTTCGAGTTTTTGTCCGAGTTTATCAATTATATAAGTGATTTCCAGCCATTGCAAGACATCTCGGTGAGTCTCTTGATTAGTTTTGGTAATTTCAATTAAACGGCTGACAATTAATTCGACTTCGGCACGAATTTGGTCAGTTGGTGGTGCGATCGGTAAAGTTTCTACCTGTTCTCTAAACATTCGCAGTGTGTCATTGATTCCTTTTTGCAAAGTGTGGTGACAAATCCACCAAGTTATTGGCGAACACAGCCACCCAAGCATATAAAGATTTCCTGTTGGCCATAGATAGCAAGTATTCACTGGGTATACCTCTTGATCGAGGATGCAAAACCAAGAATAAGTAGCCAAATCTTGAGTGATAATTTTTGGTTCTTGAAAAATGTTATAGTAGGCACACGATCGCAGTTCCCACCAGTAACGCCCTTGATCGGAACGCTTAGACAGTTTTTCTTGCATCGGCTTCATATACTTATATACCGATGGAAATGTTTGTGCAAATACTTCCTCTGCTTTATCCTTTGCTTTACTCCAGGGCCATACACTATCGCTGCTCGATTTCAGCAAAATAATCCAAAGATTTGCCCACTCTGGACTCCAGCGTTTAATATCTTGACCTCGCAAATAAGGCTTGATAATTTCAGCAGATTTAGGGTCGGCTTGAACGAGACTATTTTTAGTAGCTTCATCAATCAAAAAAGCTTCGTTAAATCCTGTTTTTATGCCATATAGAGGCTTAACGCCTGCAAAATCTTTTAGCGGAACACCCACTTGTTTAATTTTCTGCATCAACTCATCAACAGCGGGAGGTTCCAGACTCCAAGCAGTCGCAGTAAAACGATCGCGCGAAATTTGATAACCGTGTTCTTGAACGTATTGTGCAAGGTTGATATTAGCAAGTTCCTCGCGCGGCACCGGACAAACCACCGCCGACGAATTAGGTTCAGATTTACCTCGATCGATATCGGTTTCAGTTTCAGAGATACATAGAGAAGCGTTAGGTTTTCTGACTGCGACAATACAGGGAAAAGTATCAGCATCCTCAAAAATTGGCGCGTGTCCGAAATCAATAATTTGCTCTAGTAAACCTTGACTCGCAAAGAACTTGCGTAGAGGTTCGCCGTATCCCGATCGCAACCATTTATTTGTCACAATATACGAAAGAACTCCCCCCGGTTTGAGAATCTTTAATCCGAGTTCGTAAAAGTAAGTATAGAGGTCTGCTACGCCGTGATATGATTCATAATTTGCTTGCAAGTATGGCTTGATGGGAGACAGCAACTCCTGCCGCACGTAGGGCGGATTGCCAATCACAACATCAAAACCGCCATCAGCAAAAATCTGGGGAAATTCAGCTTGCCAATCAAACGCTCTATCTGCTACATTACTGTCAGATACGATCGAATTTCCCGATTTAATATTATCATCCAAATAAGTCAGCTTTTTACCCGCTTGAGCCGTCTTCAACCACAGCGAAAGTTTGGTAATTTCCGCCGATTCCGACAGCAAATCTACGCCGTACAGGTTGTTGCTTAAAATTGTTCTGTCAAATTCCAGCGACTTACCGTCTTTTGGGTGAGATCCCAAAGCATTCAATTCGCGATCGACTCTTTCGTACTGCTGCATCAAATAATCGAAAGCCGCAATCAAAAAAGCACCCGAACCGCAAGCCGGATCGATAACTCGCGTTTTTTGCAATACCTCGTCTCGATAGGTTTCCCAAAACTTAATTGCACAGGAATTGCGCGCTTCGATCGCAGAAACCGGGTTTTTTACCGCATCTGCGGGTGAGTGCGAAGTATTTTCGTAAAAAAACCCGGTTTCTGAGTCCCCATCTGTATCCAAAAACTGGGTTTCTTGAAGAAAACCAGTTTTTTCGCTAACGCTAAGTTGAAAGCTTGAACGCAATTCTGCTTCTCTTCGATTCAAATAGCCGCCGAGAGAAACCTCGACAATATATTGAGTAATAAAAGCTGGGGTGTAAAACACACCTTGAGTTTTCCGCTTGCCTTTTTTGCGATCGTATTCCTGTCCTGAAGTTTCAGCATTTAACTCTTCCAAATCAGTCACAGACTGCTCGAAAATATGCCCCAAAATTTCGACAGAAACTTCCGTATCAAAATCAAATCTGGTCAGCTTGTTAAGCAGACTGCACAAGGGATTGGGCACAGTCAACTGTGCGTCCAAAACCGGATCTAATTTAAATAAACCGCCGTTGTATCCCGGTACGGGAGGGTCATCATTTCCCACATCAACCCAACGAAATACAGATTGATAATTTTCCCAAATTAATCGAGGATTGTATTGGTCTTTGTGGTCGTGAGCGTTCTTGAGCGTGTTGCGCGGCAGCAATCCTTTATCTTCACAAAAAGCAATGAATAAAACGCGGTCTAAAGTTTTTTGAGCTTTTTCGATGAGTACGCGATCGCGATTTGGAATATCCGGCGGCCCAGAAAAGCGAAAATGCTTCACGAGAGCGAGTCGAATTGCTTTGTACTCTTGATATAATTTATTGGTAATTTCTTCTTGAGCTTCGTCAGAATCTTTTAAAAGCCTGTCAATTGCAGAAACTGTTTGAACCCCGTTTTGGGAAGGCAAAAAATTGCGGCGGCACAGCAGAAAGTAAAACCGCTTAAAAGCTTCCAAATCCGCCAAGTCAGTCAGAAAAAATTGTTCGTAATAAGCGGGAGTTTTATTGGTATGATAAAGTCGCAGCTCTCGATAATTCGAGACAATAATCCAGCGACAATCGGGTGTATAATTAGCGTAGCGCCAACCTTGGTCAACTGCTGACTCGGCTCTACCGGATGCGGCACGGTCTAAATCATTTTTCGCTCCCTTGAGTTCGATCGGAGCCACCACTTTACCCTGCAGCGCAACGGCTTTGCCTTTAGGATTGTCAGCAGCAGTAAAAAAGCCGATCGCCCCATCAGCAGAACCGCCGCCATCAGATATCGTTTGTTCCGCGTTAATTTCCCAAGCTTTCCCCGCACCTTGAATTACCGAGCAATATCCCAAAACATCCTGAAAAATATCATTAATAAAATTGCCGTGCAGCGAAACTTCTTTTATTTCGTCTAACGTACCCGTTTTAAGTGCAGCAATCCAGGTTCCCAATTTTTGGCGGCGCGCTTCAATATCTTGCGGAAAGCTAAAAGCACGCAAAGCAGTGTTGAGTGTTTTGCTGTGAAAAAGGGCGCGATTAGAGCGATTTGTCATTTTTTAAAGCAGGTTAATCTAGTTAATTTTACCGCATCCAAGTGCAACAGCGGCTCAGACCTTCTGCTATCAAATCAGTTATACAAAAGAGGCCGATCGAATCCAGCTACCCCGATCGTAAATCCCCCCGTGCGATCGCACCCGCCGCCCCTCAATCGCTGAGCCGGCTCTCATTTACTTTGCATATCGTAATGATTAGGCAGAGCTATCATTTTTTCTCAGTGCCTTTTTGCTGCTCCCTCGCGGTTTTACACCAATAATTAAATGCGTATAAGCTAATCTGCACGCAGTCAAAAGTTTTGTTACAATGGGTAAGCTGTTACAAAACGTAACTTATGCTGATTTCTATTTTAATAATTGACGTGGCCCTAGTCGCTTGGTCCTTGCACCTAATGCAAGAGGCGATCGCGCAACGGGAATTTTCACTAATCCTAGCCGGCATCCTAGTCGCGGTCTCAGCTGCAGCCCTGATCGTCGTCTACTTCCTCATGGGTTCTTGCTTGAGCCATTTAACCGCAATATCCCAACACACTTATTAAATAATCCTAGGGATTCGTTCATTGAAAAGCAGCCAGGAGATTTTAAAACAAGTCCAAAGCCTTGCCAGTTCAAGGCTCCAAACTATTTTTTCAAAAAGGCTTGACAAACATTACTCAATTAAGGCATGATTGAGAGCGCGAAAAGAAAGGGGAATTAGCTCAGTTGGTAGAGCACTACAATGGCATTGTAGGGGTCAGCGGTTCGAGCCCGCTATTCTCCATAAACAAGATTAGAGCAACAAAATTAGATCGGACGGCGGTTGAAAGTGCCAGCGTCTTCTTAAATTCGATCGCACTTTCCCGTAAAATTAAAACAATCTACCCGCAAAAAAAGCAATTATCCCGTGGCAAAGTCAACTGAACCCAACAATCCAGAGAGGCCGAGCCAGCTTGCGCGATCGCCTCTGTACGACCTATCATTACAGCTCAAAGGTCGGATGGTACCCTTTTCCGGGTGGGAGATGGCAGTGCAGTACGCAGGCATCAGCAGCGAACACCAAGCAGTACGCCAGCAAGCAGGAATGTTCGACATTTCCCACATGGGAAAATTCTGTTTGAAAGGGAAACAACTAATCGAAAAATTTCAACCCTTAGTACCCTCAGACTTAAGCCGCTTGCAACCAGGTCAAGCTCAATATACAGTCTTATTAAATAACCAAGGCTGCATCATAGACGATATTATTTTTTACTACCAAGAACCAGATGCTATCACTGGCGAAGAACGTGCAACAATCATTGTCAACGCCGCCACTCGCATCACAGACAAAGCCTGGATAGAAGCCCACTTAGCATCTAGCGAAATTAGTTTTACCGACATCTCCCAAGACCAAGTTTTAATCGCAATTCAAGGCCCGGAAGCTGTCAACCACCTCCAGCCTTTTGTGGAAGACAACCTAGCAAAAATTAAAGCCTTCGGACACTTAGAAACAAAACTGTTAGGACAGCCGAGTTTTATAGCCAGAACTGGTTACACCGGCGAAGATGGATTTGAAATCATGGTGGATATAGAAACAGGCAAAAAACTCTGGCAAAAATTCCTCAATGCTGGCGTTGTTCCTTGCGGATTGGGTGCCAGAGATACCTTGCGTTTAGAAGCAGGAATGGCACTTTACGGCCAAGATATCGACGACAGTACCACACCTTTAGAAGCTGGATTAGGTTGGGTAGTTCACCTCGACAGCAAAGGCGATTTTATTGGGCGCGAGGTTTTGGAACAGCAGAAAGCCAATGGAGTATCGAAGCGGTTGGTAGGGTTAGAAATGGAAGGGCGACACATTGCGCGCCACGGCTATCCGATAATATTTGAAAGCGAAACTGTAGGAGAAGTTACTAGCGGTACATTGTCGCCTACCTTGAATCGGGCCGTCGCCCTCGCGATGCTTCCGGTAAAATTAGCGAAAATCGGCCAGCGGTTAGAAGTCGAAATTCGCGGGAAAAATTATCCCGCTGCGGTGGTTAAAAAGCCATTTTATCGCTCTCCCAACCGCCCCAATTAAATTAAGTAAGTCAGCATCAATTCACGGCGGGTTCCTGTGCCCAACCCCTACTTCCCGCAAGAAAATTTATTTGTTCTTGTGGAAGGGGCTGCAAGCCCGTTTAAGATTTACTGAATACTTTGTTTATTGCGAGAAAAGACATGGCACTAACATACCCCGATGACCTGAAATACCTAGACACCCACGAATACATCCGACTCGAAGGAGAAATCGCCACCATCGGGATTAGCGCTTTTGCCGTTGACCAACTCGGCGATATTGTATTTTTAGATTTGCCAGAAGTCGGCGCAGAGCTGGAAAAGGGCGAAGCTTTCGGTACAGTCGAGTCTGTGAAAGCAGTTGAAGATTTGAAAGCGCCTGTTACCGGTACAGTCGTAGAACGCAACGATGACATTATAGAGTCTCCCGAAAACTTGGCGGAAGACCCCTATGGTGCTGGCTGGCTGCTGAAAGTGCGCGTTGACAATCTCAGCGACGCCAGTGATGCTTTGTCTGTCGAAGAGTACCGCAAAATGGTGGAAGGGGAATAGGGGAGAGGGGGGGAGGGGC
>NZ_CAWPRX010000136.1:0-6912 GCF_963890365.1 Tychonema sp. LEGE 07196
CCAAGCTGCACCCGCTTGTAAGCCTCATAAATCGCCTGTAAAGCAGACTCAGGCAACGGCCCTTGTCCGCCGTAGTTAAAATAAGCTTTATTGGCCAAAGCTGGAAATTGTTGCCGGTGATTGTCCTTTGTCATTTTTTCTGGGGAATTATTGATAGCGTTAATATTGAATAACTGATGCTGTGAATTTTATACCTTTTGCCTAATACTCTATGTCTTGCAAACACTAAATGTTAATAACTGACAAACTGCTACTTTCCTATCAGCGATGCAACCTCCGAGCATTTTTAGACACTTGGGGAGACTGGAAACAACTCGATCCGCCAAGCGACTTTTTGCTGAAACTGATCCGCGACAGCGCGACGTACCAGCAGCAGGTATTGGCAGGCGAAACTTACCAACAACCATCATATCCTAAAGGAGATTGGGAAGCCGGAGCTGCTGCTACATTGAGTTTAATGCAGCAAGGAGCCGATCGCATTTACCGAGGAGTTTTAATTCAAGGCGAATTGGGCCAAACCAACGGTAAATTAACTTCTTTGGTAGGAATTGACGGTCAATATTTCTCAGATACGGGGGAAGTCTCCCAAACTAATATTCATCTTTCATCCTCCACTCCGCAGTCTTCAAATATTACCCTCGTCAGCCGCCCGCATTTATTAATAAAACAGCCAGGACAATCGAAATTTGGCGATTGGAGTTACGTTACTGCCGATATTTGGCTCAGCAAGCGACCAAAACTAGACTATCAAATTATTGCAGCTTTTCACGCCAGAATATTAGCTACCGTGCAGGGAAAAATCCCCGAATCTGCGTGGCTGATGCTGCGAAAAAAAGGGTTTTGGCAAGTGAATCTCGACCAGCGAACTCCTCAGATGCTAGAGATATTAGATAACTGCATTCAGATGATAGAAAATCGGGATAAACCAGAAGTGTTCATTTCCCGCCAAAAATGCAATCTTTGCGGTTGGTACACTATCTGTCATGCCGAAGCCGAATCAATCAAACACCTTTCGCTATTGCCTGGAGTTACTGCCGGCCGCTATGCTAGACTAAAAACTCTTGAAATTACCGATGTAGAAGCTCTCGCTGGTGCTAGTTCCGAACTCCTTGCTGAGTATCCAGAATTCCCTGACAGAGTTGCTTTTGATGTGGTGCGGCAAGCTCAATCTCACTTGTTAAATCAACCGCTGTTGCGGGAAGAAGGAAGTTCGGCAACGGATTTTATAACGGATGTAACGGATGTCAGTTCGATGGAAGTCGGAAGAGGGAAGAAGGAAGAAGGAAGGCACGACACGGATTTTGACATGGATACACGGATTAAGGATATAGAAGAAGGTAGAAGTGAGAATTTAGAACAACTTAACTTATCTGAAATAGTACCAGATATTGTAGATAATATCTTGAATGACATCACAGTTGAAGAAGTAAAAATCAGAGAAAATAAACCAGCAGCACCAGCAAAGCCTGCGCCAATTCTCCGCAGCAAACCAATTCCCTATTCTCAATCTGTCTTTTTGTCGGTAGCCCCAATCGAACTATACTTTGATATTGAAGCGGAACCGGAGATGAATTTAGATTACCTCCACGGAGTCTTAGTTGTCGATAGGTACAATAAAAATGAAAAATTCCACGGTTTTCTGGCAGAATCAGCAGCAGAGGAAGGTGTAATTTGGGAGCAATTTTTAGAATTAATGTGGGCTTATCCTATTGCTCCGATTTTCCACTTTTGCGACTACGAAGTCAAGACTTTTAAACGCCTAGCTAAACTTTACAATACTCCAGCTTATTTGTGGAAACCAGTGCTGAAACGGTTTGTAGATATTCACAAACAAGTGACGCAACAAGCTATTATGCCGGTGGAAAGTTATGCGCTAAAACCCATCGCCCGCTGGTTGGGTTTTGACTGGCGCGATGCTAAGGCTAATGGGGCTCAGTGTGTCTGTTGGTACGATGATTGGCTCAAAACTGGCGATCGATCGATCTTGGAGGCGATCGTCCGGTACAATGAGGACGACTGTCGCGCTACTTATGTGGTTAAAGATTGGTTGACTAATTTTTTGCTGAATCAGAAACCGTGATTTTATGATTGAACGAACCGCGTTGGCGCAAAGGGCGCGAAGTTAGAAAGAGAAGAAGATAGTAAAATGGGAAAATCAGCAAAAATAATTATATTTATTTCCTGTTTTTTGATAGCAGCAACTGTGGCGATTTTTGTAAATTTGTCAGTCGAATCTTTCGCCCTTACCAAAATAGATTTTATTGGCAGAGCAATATTTCCTACTGGTTCTCCGTTTGAGGGTACAGAAATTGGCGGACTTTCGGGGATTACTTACGATGCCGAAAAACAAGTTTATTATGCCATTTCGGATGACCGCAGCAGCAAGGCTCCGGCTCGCTTTTATTCTCTCAAAATAAACTTGAAATCGGGTAAATTGGAAAAAGACAACATTGAGTTTACTGGTGTCACTACTTTATTAGATGAAAAGGGCGAAAGTTTTCCGAGTTTAAGTTTAGATCTAGAGGGGATAACTTTTGCGGGCAATAGCGTGTTTGTTTCTTCGGAGGGAGATGTCGATCGCCAAATCGATCCTTTCATCAAAGAATTTTCCCTCGACGGTAAACTGCTCAAAACGCTGCCAATTCCCGATCTATTTTTGCCCGATGACAAAGGCACTAAAGGCATCCGCAACAATCGATCGTTTGAAAGTTTAACTTTAACGCCCGATCGCCAATATCTCTTCACCGCCACCGAAAACGCTATGGTACAGGATGGCGCCGTGCCTTCTCTGGAAAAAGGCAGCCCGTGCCGGATTCTGCGCTACGATGCGTTAAGCGGCAATCCAGATGCCTCCTTTGCCTACATCACCGAACCGCTACCCGCCGGTGCAAATCCTGTGGGAAAATTCACTACCAACGGTTTAGCGGATTTGTTGGCGATTGACGACAAGCGCTTGCTGAGTTTAGAGCGTGCTGTCTCCCTGGAAACCGGCGTTACTGTTAGGCTATTTGAGGTTTCTTTGGAAAAAGCCGATCGCATAGAAGGGATAGAAAGCCTCAAAAGCAGTCTGGGCGAGGTTTCTCCCGCTCAAAAAAGGCTGTTGCTGGATTTGGAAACCCTAAAAATTCCCCTAGACAACATTGAGGGGTTGACATTCGGCCCGGAGTTAGCCGATGGTAGCAGAGGTCTGATTTTGGTCGGCGACAACAACTTCAGTCCCCTGCAAGAGACTCAGATTTTGGGGTTCCAAATAAAAGTTCAAAAAACCTCTTGACAAAAGGTGAAGTTATAGGCATAATAGAAATTGTGCCTGAAAGAACGGCAAAACGAGGGACAGTAGTTCAATTGGTTAGAGCACCGCCCTGTCACGGCGGAAGTTGCGGGTTCGAGCCCCGTCTGTCCCGTTCTCTCGTAAATAGAAAGTTTAAGCAGTTCAGCTTTGTAAAAAAGCTGAACTGTTTTAATTTATACTCAAGGATAACTCCTTGTACGATCGGCAAGCGCAGTACAAGGCTGGATTCTAACCAACTGCAGAAGGTATATTGTGTCAGTACGCACAGAACTGCTACTCCGTCTCAGACAGGAAGTTCTCGGCCCGAGAGAGTCTTGTTTCGAGGTGTTACCCAGCACCCAAGACCCCCGTAATGAATTCATCACCGGTGTCCTAATCCCGCGAGAGGCTAGCGAGGAGGATGCTAAGGAAATTGAAGCAGAGGCTGAAACTTTAGGGATTGGGATAGATAAATGCCGCGATGACGATTCCGATGAAGAACCCCCAATTTCAGCAGCAGCCCCGATTTTAGATCCCAAATCTTTACCCCGTTCTATGGGGATTTCTTTTATTGTCCGCGCTACAGATACAGGGAAACCGCAGATAGCTTTTTGTGCAACTTGGGCGCGGTATCAAGACGAAAAAGATCCCCAGGGAAAACAAGTTTTCAAGCGAGTTCCCCATTGCTACCTAACTCCCGAAAAAATCTCTGTTGCAGAATTTTTACCAATTCCAGAAATAGACGCGGTTAACATTACTCTTCGCAGCGCGCGCCGGAGTGACAATACTTACAAAGTATCGATTTACCTAGTTAATGAAACTTCTCTGCTTGACCCGATGGAAGAGTCGGGAAAACGGCGGTTTCAGACAGGCGATATGATTTTTCAGCCTCAAATTCGAGTTTTTTGTGCAGAAAATACTGAGCTGTTACCTTTTGATAGTTTTGAGCCGGCTGAGGAGGTTCCTGCTGCGGGAAGTCTTGAAGAAGAAGATGAGTCGTTAGCACTGATATATCGAGATTATCAAGCTTATGCGCGGGGTCATTTGTGCGCCGCTGTCTGGGCAGAAATAGACCCCGAACGTCCTTCTAAGGTACAAAATCCCTTGCTATGGATTGACGCAGAAGTTGTCGATTCTGAATACGGAAAAGAGCAGCGGCAAAAGTTTGCTAAACCTGAATGCCGAACAGAATATGTCCCTTGTTATCCGATTCAATCTCCAAAAATTGATTGGGATGCGGATACTGAACAGCCTCCTGAACTCAGGACAACTGCATTAGCCCAAACCTGGAATCCGATCGCAATTCGGGAGGCGCTGCAACCTCTTGTCAATGGATATGCAGCTTGGATCGGTCAACAAGCCACAGCAGTCGATCGCTTGGAGAGTAGATATCGCAGGGCCGCTAACCGACACTTAGCAACCTGCCGTCAAGCAATGGCAAGAATTCAAGAAGCGATCGATCTGATCGCTGAGGATGAGGAAGTTAGGCTGGCTTTCTGTTTAGCTAATAAAGCAATTGATTTGCAGGCTTCTTGGAAGGGTAAGAGAGATGAATTTAGATGGCGACCTTTTCAACTTGCTTTTGTGTTAGTGAATATTCCGGCGATCGCCAATCCACTCCATAGCGATCGCGCAACTTGCGACTTATTAGCATTTGCGACTGGCGGCGGCAAGACTGAGGCGTACTTGGGTTTAGCTGCTTTCACTATGGGATTGAGAAGATTGAGATCTCAGAAAGATACCGAGGGCGATCGCACCGGACACGGTATTAGCGTCATTTCTCGATACACCCTCAGACTCTTAACAATTCAACAGTTTCGTCGTGCTTTAGGCTTAATTGTCGCCTGTGAAGTCTTGCGAGTTGAAAATTTAGGAACCAGTGCGCCTGTCGGTTGGAGGCCTCCAAACTGTAGCCTCACAGACAGTAACATTTGGGGAACTACGCGCTTTTCTGCGGGATTGTGGGTTGGGGGAAGTGTTACGCCCAACAGTCTAAAAGGATTGCCACATCTCAGGATTGCGGGTGCTATTGATGCCCTCAAAGGTCAAAAAGCAGAGGGAGAACCCGCTCAGATTCTTAACTGTCCTTGTTGTGGCTCAATTCTAGCTGTTCCCAAAGATGGTTTGGGTGCAAAACAAGACGGACATACTATTCATTTGGTCATCAAAGGTGAAGTCAAACCCAGCTTACTTGCTCGCCACGTTATACCTTTAGAAGAAATGGCAAAACCTCCTATTTTTTCTGTATCTAATAACAGCAATGCTGAAGGTTATATCACACTATCAATTAATTTTGATTTAAAACAAGATGTCAGAGTTTTCTCGGAAAAATTAGATAATTGGTGGACAAATCAGGTAAAGCCTCACTCTATCGATGCAGAATTAGTTGCTTTTAGAATAAGCCGATCGGGATATTTCAAAAAAGTCTATACAGGTACAGGTAGTCGCGGTGCCGAAAAAATTGAAGATTTTGAAATTTACTGTCCCAGTCCCAACTGCTACCTAAACACGGCAAAACAATGGAATGAAAAAGTACCCATTCAATTCAACAAAACATACAAGCCTCGATTCAACACCCCAGATAGCTTGGTTTGGGAAAATCCAAGAGCAGCTTTCAAACAAAGCTCACACTCTTCCAGAATCCCAATTTCAGCATTTACAGCAGACGACCAAATTTATTCGCGCATTCCTTCTTTACTGGTTGCTACAGTAGATAAATTTGCCCGTTTAGCATTTGAGCCAAAAGCAGGCTCTCTTTTTGGTAACGTCAATCGCTATTGCAGCAGAGAAGGTTACTATCGTGCGAATGCAGGAGTTGAGCCAACATCTCCTCAAAAGCAAAAAAAAGATGTGCACCCGCTGTTACCGCCTGAGTTGATTTTACAAGACGAGCTGCATTTAATTGAAGGCCCATTAGGCAGTATGGTAGGGCTTTATGAAACGGCTGTCGATACTTTGTGCGAACAAATGTATCGCGGTCAAATTGTCAAACCTAAATATATTGCCTCTACTGCAACGGTACGACAGTCTCAATCGCAAATACAATGCCTGTTTGACCGGAATGTGTTTCAATTTCCACCGATGAGTCTGTCAGCAGCAGATAGCTTTTTTGCCAGAACGCCAGCGAATGTTCACCCCATAGATACTGATGAAAACAATCGACATCCTAGCGGTCGCCTGTATGTTGCTGTGTGTGCTCCGGGTAAGGGCGCTCAAACTCCGATTGTTCGGCTTTACTCGTCAATGCTCCAAAGTATTTGGAAACTGAGACAAGGAGAATATAATGACACAGATTGCGATCCGTTTTGGACGCTAGTTGGTTATTTTAATGCGATTAGAGAGTTAGCTGGAGCCTTGACTCTTTACCGCCAAGATATTGCGGAACGGCTGAAGTATGTAGCAGACGTTAGAGGAGTTACTCCACGAGTGTTAGGCGAAGAAATAGAGCTTTCCAGCCGCAAGGATTCGACGGAACTGCCGGGTTTATTGACCAGCCTTGCCCAATCATTGCCTGGGTAGTCCTGCATAGCAAGGAAAATCAAGGGTTTTAATTGATAGATAAACTGGCGTTATACTCATGAATAAAATACCAAATAGCCCCAATATGATTGGAGAGTTTTTTGGAGAATGAAAGAGTTTTT
>NZ_CAWPRX010000137.1:0-1426 GCF_963890365.1 Tychonema sp. LEGE 07196
CCGCGGGAGGGGAGGGTTGGGGTGGGGTGCTTTGGATTTTTGCAAGAGTTCTAATATCGTTTCCACTTGCATCGTCAGGTGATTTAACCTTATTAGTACACAGAGTACACAGAGTCCGAGAATATATATCTGAATCATTCCAATGTTACGGGATTTGATATGACACGGCCGCATCCTAATCTACAGCTACATTTTTATGTATAATCGCGGCTGATAGATGGATCGAAAACCCGGTTTCTACGATAGTTTGTCCAGAGGAACGATATTCGAGAAAACCGGGTTTCTAGTCTCAGCGCGCTTCCCAAACTCATACCAATTTCATAAAGTAGCGCTAGATATTACCCCCCCCAACCCCCCCGCGAGTTCGGGGGGGCTAAGAGTTCATCTACACCACATCTTTAGAAAAATGGTATCACTTTAAAATATTATGAAATTTATCGGCATCGATTTAGGTTGGAGTTCAGGACCCAGCGGTTTGTGCTGCTTAAATTGGGAAAACAATCAATTACAATTAATCGAGTGCGATCGCCTCTTAGCAACCAACGACATCCTCACCTGGATCGACACCCAAATCTCCCCAACCGAACCAGCCATCATCGCTGTAGACGCGCCCACAATCATCAGCAATCCATCAGGAATGCGCCTCGCCGACAAACTCACGCACAAACATTTCGGGCGCTACCACGCAGGCTGCTATCCCGCCAACCTTTCCCGCCCCTTCGCCCAAAAAACAGTAGAATTCGGCCTCAGTTTAGAAGCCAGAGGATTTGTCCACGCCCCAACAATCACGGCTCAAGAATTAGGGCGCTATCAAATAGAAGTTTATCCCCATCCAGCCACAATCAATCTATTTCAATTAGAGCGAATAATCAAATATAAAAAAGGAAAACTGGCAGAACGTCAATTAGAATTAATGAAGCTCTACCAGTATATTTTAGATATTTTACCGACTCTCAAACCATCCCTAAATCTCGCCAATGCCGCCAATAAAAATCAACGTTCATCAGCCTTCATCAGCGGTTCAAAACTCCCCGAAATCCCCACCAGCACCGCCAGCCTCAAAGCCTTGGAAGACCAGCTAGATGCTGTGCTGTGTGCTTATATTGGCGCGCACTGGTGGTACTGGGGAATCGAGCGGAATCTCGTATTGGGCGATCGCGCAAACGGATACATTGTGATTCCCCAAGTTCGATAACAAGAGGGGGAGAGGGGGAGATTGGGAGATTGGGAGAGGGGGAGATTGGGAGATTGGGAGATTGGGAGAGAAGATTTTTGATCGCCAAAATATAGAACCCATTTGATATCTTTGAGTTTTTGGTTGGGTGACGAGAAATATAGAGAGAAACTGGTTTATGAGATTTACGCAAGGGGCGAGAAACCGGGTATTCTTGGAGTTTTTGATTGGGTGACGAGAAATATAAAGAGA
>NZ_CAWPRX010000138.1:0-1426 GCF_963890365.1 Tychonema sp. LEGE 07196
TTTTAGCTTGGCGGTGATGACTTGGGACATTATTTTCACAAACTCTGGTGTTATCGTATCTGGTGAAAACTAATATTGCAACAGGAATCAAAGATTTGCTCGGCAGTCAGGCCTCGCGCGCATTCCTTCCGGCACTCAGCGGAGTACAGTTAGAGGACCCGACTCCTGCTGCGAAAGTTGAGGATTGGACGATCGCCCGACTGTGATAAATTTATGAGGAAAACTGGCTGGCGATCGGCATCCGGCAACCACAACAATCCTGATTAATCTATAATGCCCTAAAGGCGAGTTTTTTGTTGGGCTGCCGATCGCGAGTTTTGTGTGTTCTTCATCACAACGAAAGATTGCACTATTGGCGGAATCGAGCCAATATATAAAAGTATTGAGCTTTGCAAAAGTTTACGAAGGCAGTATCGAAATGTCTTTTGAGTTTTTATCGTTAGAGACTATTCAGGAATTTGCGCGAGATTACGGCTACTGGGCTGTATTTCTGGGAATTTTGCTGGAAAATCTGGGAGTTCCTCTTCCAGGCGAGACAATTACAATTGCTGGCGGGTTTTTAGCCGGCAGCGGAGAACTCAATTACTGGTTTGTGCTCGGAAGCGCGATCGCCGGTGCGACTCTCGGTGGAAATTTCGGATATGCGATCGGCAGATACGGCGGCTGGCCGCTGCTGCTGAAGCTAGGACAATTTTTCCGCTTTCGGGAAGAAAAACTGTTTGACCTAAAAGAACAGTTTAGCAAAAATGCAGCTAAAGCCGTATTTTTAGGCCGTTTCATCGCACTGCTGCGGATTTTTGCCAGCCCCCTAGCGGGCATCGCCGAAATGCCTTTTTGGAAATTTTCGCTGTTCAATATTCTGGGTGCAGCAAGCTGGGCATCTGTCATGGTAAGTTTGTCATATTTCCTAGGACAAGTAGTGTCTTTAGAAAAGTTGGTAGCTTGGGCGGCTCAATTTGCTGTATTTGCTTTGCTGTTAGCAGTTGCTTGGATTGTAATTCCTATTTGGTTAGAGTCACGGACTTTGGACAAGACTAAGTAGAGACGCAACATTGTTGTGCCATCAACTCCGATACCGCCAAAATCATGACAAAACAACGTTGTTTTGTCCTGATTTTTTGTATTGCTAAGACTCTCAGAAACCGGATTTTTTACAACTCTGGGTACAGCGCCGAATTCTTGCAAAAAACCCGGTTTTTAACACCTAATACCATTTTTCTAAAGATGTGCTATGGATCAATACGGTTTACTTAACATATTTATGCCCCGGAGATCCCCCTCGCATCCCCCTTAAGAAGGGGAGTAGGGGTTGACTTTGAGGGGATTCTTGTTCCCCCCTTTTTAAGGGGGGTTAGGGGGGATCGTCTTAAGTAAACCGTATTGTGCTATAGATGAACTCTTAGCCCCCCCTTAATAAGGGGGGGTT
>NZ_CAWPRX010000139.1:0-6870 GCF_963890365.1 Tychonema sp. LEGE 07196
AATGCTGTTGTATCTTTGTATATTAATTGCTTCGCGCAGAATTCGCAAGATTTTGAATGAGTTCTTTATTTCCGAAACGTTGCTGGCGAGGTCTTCTTCAAAGGTTGCGTCTTTTTTCTATCAAAATTACCAATGCTAATCAGTCTGTTCATTAATTTACCGAGAATCTAGTTCCTAAATCCTAGGTAAATCTAGGTAAACTGTCAACTGTAGCCTACCCTTCTCCGAGAATTGGCAGACTTAAGAAAAAAGTGCTGCCCTCATCCAAAACACTCTCTACCCAAATCCTGCCCCCGTGCTGCTGCACGATACTGCGACAAATAGCCAGCCCCAAACCAGTACCTCCTTTCTGGCGAGAATCAGAACCATCAACCTGTTGAAAGCGTTCAAAGATAATCTCTAGCTTGTCTGGCGGAATGCCCCGCCCTCGGTCTTTGACAGCAATCACGATAGACGAACTCACGGACGACAAGTGCGGATTGGTGGCGGCAGCATGAGGAGACGATCGCGACTTCGAGTCCGATCGCGCTATCAAATCCCGATCGTGCATCAACTCCCCGCTCAGCCAAACCGTAGCTCCGGGCGGAGAAAATTTAATAGCATTGCTGAGCAAATTTGTCAAGGCTTGAATTAGCCGATCGGGCACAGCCCGCAACAAAGCTTCCACAGGCCTGACGGACAAAATAACTCCCGCCTGTAGCGCCATGCCCTGCATCTCGTCAGCGGCCTGCAACATCAGCTCAGCAACATTGCAAGTTTGTTTGACTGCAGTGCTGTAACTCGACTCCATGCGCTCTAAATCGAGAATGTCGTTGATCAAGCGCACCAAGCGGTCAGTATTAGTGACAGCAATCTCCAGCATCCGCTTGGCTTTGTGGGGGTGAACGTCAAGCAAACCGCTGTTGAGGAGGCCTAGAGCGCCGTGAATCGAAGTCATCGGTGTCCGCAGTTCGTGGCTGACAACGGAGATGAATTCATCTTTCATGCGCTCGACGGCAAGCCGATCGGTGATATCTTTAAAAGTCACCACGGCTCCAATAATTTGGCCTTGTTCTCGCATCGGAGCAACAACGTACTCCACCGGAAAAGTGCTGCCGTCAACGCGCCAAAAAACTTCATCATTAACGCGCCGAACCTCTCCGTCTGCTAAGGTGTCTAAAATTTGAGAACTTACCCGCAAGGGCAGTTTTCCCGTTGGCGCGGCGGCGCAGTCGGCGACAAGTTCAGAAGCAGAATTAATGACTGTTGCAGGCGACAAAAGCTCGATCGCCCGCGAGCATTCTTCGGGAGAACGGTTTATGGTTTCATAGAGCGGTCGATCGATCCATTCCTTCGAGCCGCAGCCGGCCATTCTCACCGCCGCCGGATTGACAAAAGTTACTTTTCCCTGTTTGTTCAACCCGCAAATGCCTTCCCCGGCGGAGAACAAAATCATTTCTGTTTGGTGGCGGAGTTGTTCTAGGGCTTTTTCAACTCGCTTGCTGTCGCTGATGTCGCGAGCGATTGTCGAAACCCCCGTCACCATTCCTTTAGCGTCTTTAATCGGAGAAATCGTCAGGGACACATCTATCTGTTCGCCGTTTTTGCGTAAGTGTACGGTTTCGTAATGGTCGATAGTGGTTCCAGCCCGAATATTTTCCAGAATTTGGGGCATTTCCTTCGGGCGTTCGGGTATTGCTAAAATTTCGATCGACTTCCCCTTGACTTCCGCCGCACAGTAGCCGTAAATCTTCTGGGCTCCTGCATTCCAGCTCTGAATTGTCCCGGCGAGGGTTTTGCCGACGATCCCGTCGTCAGAGGACTCGACAATGGACGCTAAGCGGACGAGTTCATCTCTAGCTTGCTTGTATTCGGTGATGTCGCGACCCAAAATCACGATACTTTTGCGTCTGCCGTCAGGGTGAAATAGGGGTACTTTAATCACGTCGTAGATTTTCACAGTACCGTTCGATTGGGGAATCACTTCTTCACCCCTAGAAAGCATACCTTTTTCCCACGCGGCTCGATCGCTCACCTCGCACGCCTGTAGCGCCTCCAGATAAAAAGGGCTGAGTTTTCCTAGCTGAGAATCTGTCAGGCCGCGGTATTCATCTGCTGATAGCTCGAACAATTCCAGTATTGCTTGATTTGCCTCCTGCCATCTGCTTTCGCCATCTTTGAAGCAGACAATATCTGGCATGGCATTCATCAGCAAGTCGAGATAGAGGTTTTCTCGCAGTGCAGCTTCTGCCTCGGCCCGCTTAGCGATTTCCTGTTGCAGGTTTTTGTTGGCCGTTTGCAGCGAATCAATTAACAAACTTTCGCTAACAGTGCGTTGTTTAATTATTTCTTGGAGTCTGTGGACTTCTAGCGACAGCTTCCTGCGGGCCAACAAATTCTCTACCCGCAAGTGCAGTTGGGCGGCCTCTGCGGGAGTTGCGATTAAATCGTCAATTCGGCGATCGAGTTTTTGTGTCTGCTGCCAAAAATGCGGATCGGTGAGGGCCGGGGTTTGGGATGTGCCCAGGAGCAAAAACGGTAAAAATATCGGCTCGGCGGCTGTTTTTAATGCTTCTATCAGCGGCCCGAGGCGATCGAAATTTGCCTCGTCGAGAATGCACAAGTCAAAAGCAATTTTAGGAATGTGAACTTCTGAGTTTGGTTCGCAAGTGCGATCGGGTACGATCACCTCATGTTGGGTGTTGAGGTGTGCGATCGGCAAATTAGGTTGTTGGTGGCGATCGACCAAGAGCAAAATGCGGTTCATTGAATTTGATTTATTTCCTCATAAATAATGATTTAATTTCATCTGAATTCACTTGCTATCTGGTTTGTCGTGAGAACTGAAGTCCTCAGAAAATGCAGGACTAAAGTCCGAACGATCGAACCTCTTTTCTAGCTGGTTTGTGCTGAGGACTGAAGTCCTCGGAAAATACAAAACTAAAGTCCAAACGATCGAACCTCTTTTTTCGCGATCTACCTACCGGACACAATCAAACATAATCTGACTAATGACTAATGACTACTGACTACTGACTACTGACTACTGACTACTGACTACTAACTACTGACTACTGACTACTGACTACTGACTCTTTACGGCATTCCGATCGCAATCAAAGAATCGAACGGCATACAACTAGAATAACGCTCCCCTTCCGATAAAACCGCAATCAGCTTCATTTGCCAGTCTGGCATAATTTGCAAATCCGCCCAGGGCACTGCTATCTCCAAACATTTATCCAGTCCCACTTGGGTTCTGCTGATGCGGGGATGCCACTCATCGCCCTCTCCTGCTTCTTGAAACCAAATCGATTTCGTCAGTAAATTAATCTCTAACTGATGGTGGAACCGATAGTTGAGCGGTGCTTCGTCGGGCCAACCCGACAGTGGGATCGGACTGTTGTGCATCGTGCGATCGGGATAATACCAGAACAAGTTTAACTGCGGCGGGCAATCAATACCCGGCCGCACCCCAGCATTGAAGTCGGCGCGCAGGTAAAAATTCAAGTGATCGACTCCGTACCAAAGCCGCTGAATTGCCGAACTCCGGTGCATTGTACCCCTTGCTCCGCCAATTTCAATGCGGCCGGCTTTGTCCCAATCCTGTTCGTTGCCGATACCGTCGATAATCGGGTGAATAAAGCTCAGCGGTTCGCGATCGCCAGCCGCGTGATGCGCCTCTACTTGCCGCCGCACTTCCGGGGGTACAGCCTCGCCGAGAGCTTCGTAAATTCCTGCTACGTGTTCGCGAAATAACTGATCGAACATAGCATCTTGATTTGACGTGTGGCCTTCGCCAAACCACCAAAACCAGTCGGAACCTTCGGCCGCATAAAGCGCTTCCCAAGCTTCGGGATTGCTTTCTTCCGTGGCTTCTGGATGGTTCGCCAGCATTTGTCTCGCGGCCCCTAACAAGTCCCAAGCGCGATTTTTCGCGGGATCGCCGATCCAAGTTGTCAGGGAACCGTCTACCCAGGAACCTGTGTGCAGTTGGGCTGCGGGTATTGTTTCGGTGGCTGGGAATTTGTCTAGAAATTCCGAAACTGTGACTAATTTGATATCTGGGCTATCGCTGAGGGTTTCATAGAGCGATTCTAAGAACGGTTTGCCGTCTTCGGGATAGAATTCCCAGCAATTTTCGCCATCAAGGGCGATCGTCACCAACCAGGGATTTTCTAAAGCTGTTTCGCCGCTTGACTGTCGGTGTTTGAGAGTTCTGCCGATCGCCTCCAAGTGTCCCACCAAATCTGACGCTGCTTTCTTCGGTTCCATAGAACCGTAGGTAAACCCAATCAAATCAGACAATCTGTGGTCTCTAAATACGATCGCCAAATCGCCATCAGGAGTTTCTAAACGATAAGGACGATACAACAATTCTGGCTCGTAAACATTCCCCGCCCCATCCCGGTTAAAAAACTGTTTAATTGTCCACCCCAATACCGCCTCATCCGAGACAATCCATTTAAAACCTTGTTTAGCAATGTAGGGCAAAATTTCCGGGCTGACAGCCTGTTCCGACGGCCACAAACCGCGCGGTTGGCAATCAAACCTTTCTTGATACATTTCCCAGGATTTTCTCAAGTGTCTGGGAATATCTTCTGCCCACTCAAACCGATGTTTTGGCAGCGTCATGTTAGGAATAGCTACGCGGCCGCTGTTGGTGTCGGCAAGCAGCGGTAAAATCGGGTGCGTGTAGGGGGTTGTGGAGACTTCTAACTGTCCCTCAGCTTGCATTTTACGGTGCTGGGGAATGATTTTTGACAGTATTTCTTTTTGTTTTGCGTAGATGTTTTTTCGGTCTGCCAAGCGGAAACCTTGTCCTTGTTTCAGCCACCCGGCAATTTCGGGGTCATCCCAAAACAGCGGATCGATCCAAGCTAAATTGTGCCACGCCAGCAAATCCCCAAAATCCTGGACAGTCCAGTTTTCCAAGCACCACTGAATGCCTTTTTCCTGTCGCTGAGTGTAGAGTTGAGCGTACCGGGGATGGGGCTGAATCAGGGTGTGGTAATTGGCATCAAAGAAGTGTTCTAAAACAAACTCTTTTTCTTCGATGTTTAAATCATCGGCTCGCTTGAGAGTTACCGCCAAGTAAGGATCTAATGCTTTGTCTGCGATGCAGTCTTCTATCTGCAAAATTAAGGACGGAACCAGGTTTACTGTTTGATGCAGTTTGGGATATTTTGCCAGAATTAGCACTAAATCCAAGTAATCTTTGACTCCGTGCAGGCGCACCCAAGGCAGTCGGTATTGAGCTTCTTTTGCTGTAGCGGATACTCGGGATTTATACAGCGGTTGGTGTTGGTGCCAAATGAAGGCTACGTAAAGGGGGTGAGACATCGCATTTGGTAATGGTAATTCAAAAAAAGGTAACAGTCAGTTGACTGTTGACTGTTGACTGTTGGCTATTGGCTGTTGGCTGTGGACTGTCGGCTGTTGACTGTTGACTGTTGACTGTTATTAGTTAATGCTTTCGGGCCAATTGCCAACAACCAATTGCCAATTACCAATTGCTTTCCTACCAACAACCAATTGCTTTCCTACCAACTGCCAATTGCTTTCCTACCAACTGCCAACTACCAACTGCCAACTAACTAATTACATTACCTGTTCGACTTCGGCAATTTCTGGAATTGCTTCGCGCAGGCGGCGTTCAATACCCATTCTCAGAGTCATGGTGGAACTCGGACAAGAGCCGCAAGCTCCTTGCAGTCTCAAGTGTACTACCGGGCCGTCGATTTCTACGAGTTCGACGTTGCCGCCGTCGGAAATCAGGTAGGGACGCAGTTCATCGAGAACTGTTTCCACGTTATCTCTGGTTAGTGCTAGTGTCGTCATATTTTGCCTCTGAAATAATTTCTTGATATTGGGTTTATTCGATCGTAGCCTGAGTTGCTGCCAAATCCAGCCGTCTTGGACGCGCAACTTCGATTTTTAGGGTGGGCGACGGGCCGCGCACCCCAGTCTGTAAGATTAAACTACTGCTGGTTGCAGCAGTTTGATGTTGGAATAGTTAAATTCGGTTGTTGTCAGTTGACCTTTTTCTTTCGATCGCACTACTTGCTTCGTCATGACATAATAGTCGCCTATTTTGTCAAAGGTATCTTCAAATTCTAGTTCTTTGATGATTTCGTTGGTTTCGGGGTTGCGGAAAACCGCATCGTAGTGGCTAGCCAAAGAACCTTCGGGAGTCTCTAAGCTTTTGTGCGTGTCAATGACGAAAGCCATGCGGCCCATCACCCGGCTGACTTGACAAATTGACAGACCTCGGATTTTATAATTCGAGCCCATTGAGTCGCCTTTCACTAGAATATCCACAGCCTCGCTGCTGTCCTTCTCGCCGAGGGTGAAGCTATTTTTGCCGTGAGATTGTTCAAATGATGAGCGCTTGCGGTGGGTAACAATGTCCCGCATTTGGGTGTAAACGCTCTGCTTCACTTCTTCGTCTGCAATACCGCTGACTTCCACGCTCATGTCTGGTTTGATGGAAACATGGCCCGTATATACTTCGTCGCCTTGTTTGAGTTCAATATCGGCACTGTAACCGGGAAAATTCGCATCCCAGGTGTAGCGGTGTTCGTAAGCAGCGCGAAACAAATCGCGAGCGTTGGCTTGCTCTGACATAAATTCCTCTTTGTGTTGACACCCATCTAGTTTAGCTTAAGGGCTGGCTGGCCCCACATTCAGCGCATAGGCGGTTTCCCGACTCTCGTACTAGCACTTCTTGAGGTTGCTGCTGCGATCTTGATTTGAGCGCAACAAAAATTTACTTTTTTTGTCGGTTGCTACGATCGAAAATAAACTTAAAACATAGCTGGTTGTTGAGATCGCGCTCGATCGCCCTACACCAGTCTTATACCAATTTCATAAAGTAGCGCTAGATATTAC
>NZ_CAWPRX010000140.1:0-6841 GCF_963890365.1 Tychonema sp. LEGE 07196
GGGCATGGGGCATAGGGCATAGGGCATAGGGCATTGCTAGCTGCTGCCTAATGACTAATGACTAATGACTAATGACTAATGACTAATGACTAATGACTAATGACTACTTTGCAGTTAGAGCCGATACTATGCCACCATTAAAGATGCTGAATTTTTTGCCTTATTGAAATTTCCCCTATGCCACCGATCATTTCCACTGCTGTCGTACCCTTTCTCGGTTCCGAAATTGTACCCGACTACGACACAGCCAAAGTAGTAATCTTGCCAATTCCCTACGAAGCAACCACCACCTACCGCCGGGGGTGCGAAAACGGGCCGGCAAAACTGCTAGAAGCTTCTCACCAACTCGAATGCTACGACGAAGAATTAGATTCCGAAGTTTGCTATGATGTCGGAATTTATACAAAAGAGCCGATCGCCGACACCCGCAACAACCAACGGGTTTCATCCTCAGAAATGCTGCGAGTCACGCAACAAACCGTACAGCAGCTAATTGCGGAACAGAAATTTGTCATCTCCCTTGGAGGCGAGCACAGCATCACCGCCGGCATTGTGGAAGGCTACCGCCAAGGCTACCCGGATGAACCCTTCACCGTCGTGCAAATCGATGCCCACGGCGACTTGCGCCACGAATACGAAGGCTCGATCCACAACCACGCCTGTGTGATGCGGCGGGTTGTAGATATGGGCTTACCGACACTGCAAATCGGGATTCGCGCTATCTGTAAGGAAGAAGCCGACTTGATTAAAGCCAAACAGCTAAACGTGATTCGAGCTCGGGAAATTGCTACTCAACCGGATTGGGCCGATCGCGCCATTGCCAGCATAACAACCAAACGAGTATTTTTGACGATCGACCTAGACGGCATCGACCCGACATTAATTCCAGGGGTAGGCACACCCGAACCGGGCGGGTTAAATTGGTATTCGCTAACCGGATTTTTGCGGCGCGTCTTCGAGTCCTGCGAAGTAATCGGCTGTGACATTATGGAATTAGCACCTGTTGTAGATTCTGTCGTCTCAGAATTTACCGCCGCCAAATTAACCTACAAACTTATTGGATATCAAGCGGCGGCTCAAGGTTGGCTAAAGCAAAACGAGGAATAAATCGCGAATTATCAATCAAAATAAGCTGTTGACCGGGTTAGAATTAAGCTAAAACGCCAAAACAGCTAATTTGATTATTGCTGAAAATTTCATATTTCACGCTCGCAAATACTGCTCTTAACCTCCTGAAAACATGAGTTTACCAATCGAAACAACGGGTACTTCAATTAATGCCTACGCTCCCGATTTTGAACTGCCGGGAGTTGACGATGAAGTTCACCATTTAGCTCGCTATTTAGAAAAATTTCGGGCGATCGGGGTAGTATTTATCTGCAACCATTGCCCTTACGTGAAGTTGTATATCGATCGCCTGAAAGAACTTCAAGCAGCTTTTCAAGATCGAGAAGTTACTTTAATCGGGATTAATGCCAATGATTGCAACCAGTATCCAGACGACAGTTTTGAGAACATGAAAATTTTTGCGACCGACAATCAACTCAACTTCCCGTACATCCGAGACGTTGCTCAAGATGTCGCCCACAGTTTTGGGGCGTCTAAAACGCCGGAGGTTTTTTTGTTAGACCGAGACGGCAAATTGCGCTATAAAGGTTTAATTGATGATAATGCCGACGACGCGGCGGCAGTGCAGGTTTCTTATTTGCGAAGCGCGATCGACCAATTGCTCAAAGACGAACAGGTAGAACCTTCTATTACAGAGGCGATCGGTTGTTCTGTCAAGTGGCGAGAATAGGGATAACACGTGAAATTCGTAGGGACACGGCAGTGCCGTGTCCCTACCACTATTATTTAACGAACCGCGAAGATGCAAAGAGCGCGAAGGAAGAAAAAGAGGAAGATAGTTTTGTAGCAGTTTTGATATAATTCAAAATCAAAGATTCTAAACTATTTCTGATGAACCTAAAAAGACAACGCATCCTTAACTTAATTATAGTAGCCGTCGCGACACTGGTACTGCTGATTAGTTGGAACTTATTTCAGAATGTTTCCCCAGCCGCAGCACAGCAGCGCACGTCTTTAACTGTATCCGCCGCCATCAGTCTCTCGCCCGCCTTAACAGAAATCAAAACAGTATATCAAAGCAGCAATCCCAATACTATTATTACTTATAATTTTGGTGCTTCCGGCGCTCTAGAGCGGCAAATTCAGCAGGGAGCTCCGGTAGATATATTTTTCAGCGCCGGGACTAAACAAATGGATGGTTTGCAAAAAGCTAATTTGCTGCTGAACGAGACGCGCCGCAATCTGCTGACAAATCGCCTAGTTTTGATTACTCCTAAAAATGGCGCTGTTTTGAGCGATTTTAAACAGTTGACAGAGGCGAAAATCAAGAAAATTGCGATCGGCGAACCGAAAAGCGTTCCAGCCGGACAATACGCTCAAGAAATGCTAACTAAGCTCGGATTGTGGTCGCAACTGCAGCCAAAATTAGTGCTGGGAAATAACGTCCGCCAAGTCCTGACATTTGTCGAAAGCGGTAACGTTGATGCCGGTATAGTCTACACCACAGATGCCAAAGCATCGGACAAAGTAACAGTGCGACTAACAGCGGCAGAAAACTTGCACTCCCCCATTGTTTATCCGCTAGCAATTATCAAAAACAGCCGCAATCCCGCCGTCGCAAAAGCCTTTGTTGAATTTTTAGCGGGCGATCGCGCTAAAATAGTATTTCAGAAATACGGATTTGGTCTAGCTCGTTAATTAGTCGTAAAAATTGTAGATATTCAGAAATTTTTCTTCTCTTTCTTCTCTTCCTTCGTGTCCTTAGCGTCTTCGCGGTTCGTTAAAAAAAATCTCATTCACAAATCATCCAAAACTGCGATAGTTCATCCAAAATATGGAATTTGACATATCTCCATTATGGATATCCCTAAAATCATCAGCCATCGCCACATTCTTTACCTTCTTTCTGGGAATAGCTGCCGCCCGGTGGATGCTTTCAACTCGCATTCGAGGTAAAGCCTTGATTGAGGCCATTTTCATCTCTCCCTTGGTTTTGCCGCCCACGGTAGTCGGATTTTTGCTGCTGCTGCTGTTTGGGAGAAATGGGGCGATCGGTCAATTGCTGCTAAAATTTGACTTAACTATAATTTTCACTTGGCAAGCCGCCGTCCTTACAGCCACAGTCGTATCATTTCCGCTGATGTACAAAACTGCTTTGGGGGCTTTTGAGCAAATTGATGCCAATCTTCTCAATGCAGCCCGCACTTTGGGCGCTTCGGAAGGGACGGTTTTTTGGCGGATTATGTTGCCGCTAGCGTGGCCGGGAATTCTAGCAGGAACTATTCTCGCATTTGCCCGCGCTTTGGGTGAATTCGGCGCGACGTTGATGTTAGCTGGGAATATTCCGGGACAAACTCAAACTATCCCGATGGCAATTTATTTTGCGGTGGAAGCTGGGGATATGAGGCAAGCTGCTATTTGGGTTTTGATTATTCTCAGTCTTGCTTTGAGCGTGCTGACTTTGGTTAATTACTGGACTTATTTACCAAGAATTTCACCTCAGCCAAATCCTAACTATCAACGACAATCTAATCTGGCTCAATTTAGCTCTAAAGTTACCATAAAACCCCCAAAAAAACAACTGGAAGGCGGACTATTTTTAAATATTTTTAAACCTCTTTCTGGCTTTGCCTTGGAGGTCGGTTTTGATATCGGTCAGGAAGTGCTGGGAATTCTGGGCGCGTCGGGTTCCGGCAAAAGCATGACTCTGCGCTGTATCGCGGGTTTGGAAACTCCCAGCAGCGGTAAAATTGCAGTTAATGGAAAGGTTTTATTTGACTCGGCAGAGGGCATTAATTTACCTTCTAAAGACCGCCGTATTGGTTTTTTGTTTCAAAACTATGCTTTGTTTCCTCATCTGAATGTGGCTCAAAATATTGCTTTTGGTTTGCAGCATTTATCTAAAAGCGAGCAAAAATTTCGAGTAAGAGAACAGCTTGTTTCGGTGCAAATGTTGGGAATGGAAAACCGCTATCCCCACGAACTTTCTGGCGGCCAGCAGCAGCGGGTGGCTTTGGCGAGGGCGATCGCCCCTTCTCCCGAATTGCTGCTGTTAGACGAACCGTTTTCGGCTTTGGACACTCACTTGCGGAGTCAACTGGAACGCGAGTTAATGCAGGCTCTGGCTAATTATCGGGGAATTACTTTGTTTGTCAGTCACAATTTAGAGGAAGTTTACCGGGTGTGCAAAAATCTGTTGGTGTTGGCTGAGGGAAGGCCGATCGCCTTTGATAGCAAACAGAACATTTTCGATCGCCCGCGCAACTTTACCGTCGCCCAGTTAACGGGCTGCAAGAACTTCTCTGCTGCTAAACCGGTTGCTGAAACTGTCGTAGAGGCGATCGGCTGGGGCTGCACTTTGACTGTAGTCGAACCAATTCCCAAATCTCTAGTTTCTGTCGGAATTCGAGCTCATCAAATCAGTTTTGTTAGCGGGGGCGATCGCGAAAATACTTTTGCTTGTTGGGTAGCCTCAACAGTAGAAACTCCGCACCGAGTGACATTATATCTCAAGTTGCACTCGCCTCCCCACGATTCCCAAGATTATCACTTGCAAGCTGAACTTTTCAAGGAAAAGTGGCGGGCAATTAAGGACAATCCTTTTCCCTGGTATGTTCATTTGGAGCCAATTAGGTTAATATTAATGGAGGCATGAGTCCACAGTTAACAGTTAACAGTTAACAGCCAACAGCCAACAGTCAACAGTTAACAGTCAACAGTCAACAGCTAACAGCCAACAGCCAACAATCAACAATTAACAAGATTAAATCATGACAGACAAAGTTAAAAAAACCGATGCCGAATGGCAGCAGCAACTCACGCCAGAACAGTTCAAAGTTACCAGAAAAAAGGGGACAGAAAGAGCTTTTAGCGGCGAGTATCACGACAACAAAAAGCCCGGAATTTATAAGTGCATTTGCTGCGGCACCGAGCTATTTAAATCTGAAACAAAATACGATTCCGGTACTGGTTGGCCGAGTTTCTACGCTCCCATTAACGAAGAAAATGTCAAGAATGAGTCGGACAACAGCTTGTTCATGCGCCGCACTGAGGTACTGTGTGCTGTCTGCGACGCTCATCTCGGTCACGTATTCAACGATGGGCCAAAACCCACGGGCCAGCGTTACTGCATGAATTCTGCTTCTCTTGATTTCGTTCCCAAGGAATAAATTAAGTCCGCATTTCTCACCAAAAAACCCGGTTTCTGCCTTAACTTTAAGATTGCTCAAAAAGAAGATTAGGCCGAGAAACCGGGTTTTTATCCGTTCCCAGCAGCCTGTTCCAAGCAATTGATGTTCAAAATGCACCCGTGCTGCTATCTTATTGTGGAGACAAAAAGCAAAAATAGTGGCGGCATGGGGATGGTTTATCAGCGGGTTTTGCTGAAGCTCAGCGGTGAAGCGCTGATGGGTAGCTTGGGCTACGGTATCGATCCGGTAGTGGTTGGGTCGATCGCCCAGGAAGTGGCCAAAGTAGTGTCCGAAGGCATCCAAATTGCGATCGTTGTCGGCGGCGGCAACATTTTTCGCGGCGTGAAAGCTGCTTCGGCAGGGATGGATCGGGCTACCGCCGATTATGTGGGCATGATCGCTACGGTGATGAATGCTATCACTTTGCAGGATGCCCTGGAACAAGCAGGAGTGCCAACGAGGGTGCAATCGGCGATCGCCATGCAAGAAGTAGCTGAACCCTACATCCGGCGGCGGGCAATTCGCCACCTCGAAAAAAAACGGGTAGTAATTTTTGGTGCCGGTTCTGGCAATCCTTTTTTTACTACTGATACTACAGCCGCATTGCGGGCGGCTGAAATCGATGCACAGGTGATTTTTAAAGCTACTAAGGTGGATGGGGTCTACGATTCCGACCCCCATGTCAACCCCAAGGCGCGCAGGTATCAAACCCTTACCTACGCCCACGTCTTGAACCAAGACTTGCGGGTGATGGACAGTACCGCGATCGCCCTGTGCAAAGAAAATAATATTCCTATTATGGTATTTGACCTCTCGGTATCGGGCAACATTTATCGAGCTGTAATGGGAGAATCTATTGGAACTATTGTAGGAGGAGTTTGTGAAGTTAGCTGAAGCAGAAGATCATATGCAAAAGGCAGTTGAGGCTACTCAGCGGTCTTTTAATACTATCAGGACGGGACGGGCAAACGCCTCTCTCCTCGATCGAGTCATGGTAGATTACTACGGAGCTCCAACTCCCATCAAATCCCTTGCCAACATCGGCACGCCGGATGCAACTACGATCAACATTCAACCGTTCGATCGCACAGCACTAACATCGATCGAAAAAGCAATTTCTCTGTCGGATGTAGGACTCGTGCCCAACAACGACGGTTCAGTTATTCGCTTGAACATTCCGCCCCTGACTAGCGAGAGACGGCAAGAATTTGTCAAAATGGCCGCGAAGTTTGCCGAAGAAGGTAAAGTTGCAATTCGGAATATCCGCCGCGATGCCGTTGACTCGATTCGCAAACAGGAAAAAAGCAGCGATATCTCTAAAGATGAATCGCGGGACTTGCAAGACAAAATTCAAAAGCTGACAGACAAGTATGTCGCCAAAATAGAAGAAGTTCTGGCAGCCAAAGAGAAAGATATCACGACTGTTTAGCGCAGTTATCCTAAAAAGCCAGTAAGCGAGCAGGCTTTCGGGCCTGCTCCCCAATAATTATTTTTTAGATCCGGTAATTCACCGGACATGGTAAGCTGTTGTGCATCCCAATTGTGTATGTGATTGAGGGGGAGAGGGGGAGAGGGAGAGAAGG
>NZ_CAWPRX010000141.1:0-6820 GCF_963890365.1 Tychonema sp. LEGE 07196
GGGCGGTGGGTTGGAAACATAATGTTTGTTATGGTAGATAAAGTCCTGCTTTCTAGGACTGGGGGCGTTTCTCTAAAAGTCTAGAGCTTATTGTTGGTCGATCGCCCTCAAACTACGTAAAGTTCTGTAAAACCCGCGTCCGTGGTTCGCAGTAAGGACTTGAGTCCTCTATTCTCTCTAGCCTTTGTCGTTCCCAGACAGAGTTCTAGCGGTGTAGGGTTCGGCTAGTACGGATATCTCACACAGTTCACCCCTACAACCGCGCTGCCCATCCGCGAGAATAGATTGTAAATTATAAATGTATCGAATAGTAACGGTGTTATGTACAAGCAACTAATTTCAAAGATGATGAAACCGCTTTTGAAATCACTATTTGCGATCGGTCTGGTAGTGACGCTAGCCCTCAGTAACGCTGACGGAGCCCTGGCTGCTCGCAGCGGAGGACGCATTGGCGGCGGATCTTTTGGAGCGCCCGCGCGCAGTTATTCATCTCCGAGTCGCGCGCCGTCTGGAGGGGGTTACTACCCCGGCGGCTATGGCGGTGGATTTGGCGGTGGATTTGGTTTCCCGTTCTTGCTACCGTTTTTTGGATTTGGCGGCGGATTTGGCGGCCTGTTCTCGATTTTGATTTTTATTTCGATCGCCAATTTCCTCGTGCAAAGCTTCCGCAGCGCCCGGGGTGGAACTGACGAACTCGGCAACAGCGTTTCTAGCACCACGGTATCTGTGGCCCGCTTGCAAGTGGGTTTGTTAGCAGAGGCCCGCAGTTTGCAAGCCGAACTCGACTCCCTAGCGCGCACAGCGGATACCGATACAGCAGTCGGTCGCGCTCAAGTGCTGCAAGAATCTACTCTGGCTATGCTGCGCCATCCTGAATACTGGGTTTACGCGGGCGCTGAATCTATGCAAACTCGCTTGGAAGCAGCCGAAGCTAAATTTAACCAGTTTTCTTTGGCAGAACGCAGTAAGTTTTCTGAAGAAACGCTCTCGAATTATAACAATCAGCTCCGGCAGGCCGGGAGCAGCAATATCTTGCCTGGTTTGCAGGAAAACGGCGCGCTGGTTGCTTCCGATTTGAATTCCGCTCCTAGTGAATTTATTGTGGTGACGCTGATTGTCGGTACTCAAGGCAAATTGGAATTGCCCTCGGTGAAAAACTCTGAAGATTTGCGCCAAGCTTTGCGCCAGATTGGTGGAGTATCGAGCGAGCAGTTGCTGGCGGTTGAGGTGCTGTGGACTCCTCAAGCTAGCGGCGACACTCTCACTGCTGATGATATGTTGGCCGGCTATCCTGATTTGCGATTGATTTAGCGAGCCAAACGGGGCGCGGAGAATTGTTTCGGGCGCCCCATCCCCAAAGAAAGCTGTGGGGCGAACCCGATCGGTTGTCAGACAAGAAATTTGCAATCTGTTGTGAATGCCGATCGAGTTCAAAAAATTTATTCAACAAATGCTATTATTGAAAGATTAATTATTCAACGCGATGCCTCAGCGATTGGGAACGAAAATTTAATAACTTAAACATCTGCCACAATTTTTTCTATCCCGAGGCGCAGAGGTAAAGAAAGGCTCTTCATCCGGATCTGCATTACTGTCGCTCCGACTGGTAACGAGCAGACGAAAGATGATTATATAAAGAAGCGATCGGGAGCTAAATTTATGCCACACAGCAGCAGCAGAAAAAAAGCACTTTTTATTTTGAGCCAGTTAAATAATGACGATATTGACTGGATCATCCAAAAAGGTAAAAGGGAAGTTCTCGATGCGGGCGGGATTTTGATTTTTGAAGGGAGACAGATAGATGCGTTATATATTGTTTTGGAAGGGAGTTTGAGCGTTTCGATCGAGGCCCAAGAGACGAAAGAACTCGCTAGAATAGCTAGCGGTGAACTTGTGGGAGAAGTTTCTTTTATTGATGCTCGTCCTCCTTTGGCTACGGTAAAGGCGATCGAAAAAACTCACTTGCTGGCAATTCCCCGGCGGCAGTTAGTAGTCAAACTCGAACACGATATGGGTTTTGCTTCCCGTTTTTATTATGGAATTTCGCTCTGTTTGGCAGACAGGATGCGCGGTACGATTAGACATATAGAATACGGGCGCAATATAGAAGAATTTGATCAACCAGAATTAGAGCGCGAGGATATCAATCCTAGCATTATGCAAAATTTAGCCCTAGCTCAGGCCAAGTTTAATTGGCTGAGGGAAAATGTGAGGGCTTGAGTAATTTTTAGGCATCGGGATATATGTCACAGCATTCTCAAGCAAAATAGGGCCCGGATTTTAGGGGAAAGGTCGATCGACCTTTCCCCTAAAATCCGTCCCTTTCGAGTTGCTACCTCGCGCGCTGAGGTGCAACTATCAACCAGACAATCTAGATAATTCCTGGCCCTTTGTGACGGGTGTCTGCTTCTTCTGTCAGTTTTCCTTCCTCGCCTCTTTTATCTTTGATTTCCGCAAGAATTCGAGCGCGTTCTGCTGCTTCGGCTTCTTCTTTTGCTTTCAAATCGCCCGGTTCGTTGATGTACATTTCCGGTTCGATCGCGTAATTGTTAACCAGACCTTCTTTGTCTACTGTATAACCATCTGTAGTGTGAATGCTTTCGTCATCGGTTTGGTCGTCTGTTTTGGCGCTTTTCTGCTTTGCTTCGGTGGTTGCGTGCATGAAGTTAGCGCCTTCGCGTTCTTGGCGCGCTGCTGTCTCAGCAGGAGTAATGCCCCTGTCGTAGTGGGGGGCTTCCATATTAGCTTCGATTTGTTCGTCGGTTGGTGTTGCTTTGCTAATTTGTTCGTCGGGTGGTGTGGGTTGGCGATTAGTCATGATTTATTCCTTCTTCAGTTTTTTCAAAAGGTCTTTGGCTTATCCTTTAATATTAAGCTTAAGCTAACTCATTCACAAACTATCTTTGGTTAGAGTTTGCGAGAAATTGCTGCTACATAATACATTAATACATTTATTGAGTCTTCCTAAAGACAGATTAATCTCTATTTTCTTGGGAAAATTTACAGTAGTGACCCTTTTACATCTATCTAAAGGTAGGGAATTAGTCAGTTGACAGGAAAGCAGTTGACAGGAAAGCAGTTGGTAGTTGGTTATTGGTGATTGGTGATTGGTGATTGGTGATTGGTTGTTAGTTATTAGTTATTAAGTCGTCGCCCATTTAAATTGTATATTCAGGGCGGGCATGATGCCCACCTCCACAAGAGTTTTATTTTTTTTGACATACAGTTTAAATGCCGCAACAGCTTAGTTATTAGTTAACAGTCAATAGCTAACAGCTAACAGCTAACAGCTAACATTCAACAGCTAACAATTTCCAATGACTAATAACTACTGACTACTGACTACTGACTTTATGCTTCTTTATAGAAGCGGATGATTTCGCGGACGTGGTTAAGAAATTGTCCGTCGTCGGTAAGCTGGGCGATCGCACTTTCTGCATCTCTTGCCAGTTTCGTGTGTTCTGCCTGATTGGTCGATCGCAAAGATTGTAGAGATGCAGCTAAATTAGTTAATTCTATTTTAGTGGCTTGTTGCTCCCGCTCTTGTACAGCCACCCAGGAATTCGGATTGTCTGAACTTAATGTATTGGTCAAATCTTTAACTGTAGATTCTAAGTTTGCAAAGCGGCTGCGGAGTTCGACAATATCTTCGCGGGGGTACAAAAATTGGCTGCGGATAGTTCTCAGCCGCTGGGCTAAATACTGATAGCCTCGGATAGCTGGACGCAGTACCGTTAACAGCAGCGCGGCACCGGAACTGAGATAGCCCACAGCACTAATTCCAGCGGCGGCTAGGGCGTAAAGTCCGATCGCGCTTCCGAGATGCAGGGCGATCGCCACAAAGAGCGATCGGCTCGCTAATACATTAACATATCTGAGTTGTTCGGAATCGACAGCAATGTTTTTTTTAGTAGATTCTGCGGCTTGCGATAAAACTTCTTTAGCTTCAAAATGGACATTCCAAGGAACTGTAACTATCAGCAACAGCCATTCAAAAATAGCAATTGCAATTATCCAATCAATAAAACTGCCGGCGGGGACGTGCAGCCATTGCAGAATGGCAAAAACCAACAATAGAAATAAGCCCGTACCCGCACCGAACCCTGCAAAACTGTACATAACGAGAGCCTTTGTGAAATGTTATTTTGATTGTGAGTAGGTTGTTTTGATATGGAGCCAGAAACTGTGACAGTTAAGTAATCGTCCTATTAATCTCGGTTAATTAGTGATGAGTAACAGTGCTAGGCAAGGGTTGCAACCAACTTGACTTTTTCATCGAAATACTTGCTATATCTCAACCGTGGAATGTTATTTTGATTGTGGGTAGGTTTTTGGGGTGTGGAAGAATAAGCTGTGACAGTTGATAAAGCGTCCTATTGTTCAACCCAGTTTATTAGTGATTAGTAATATTCCAGGACACAAGACTTTCCAGACACCTGGTTTGTTTGAAAAAAAATACACGGTCTTTCGCCGAGCAATAATAGTCAAATAAAACAGTTTATCTGTGAGAATTGCCTAAGTTATACATAATTATTCATTAGCGATTAGCGATCGGGATAAAGTCAGATTTTCCCCAAGTCATACAATTTAAAATTTAAGATTTGAAATTAGTAATGACTGATTGTGTCTGGGTTTACAGCTTATCTACAGTGGCATTCTTTTTTGAACTGGTATAACTCCCAGGGTTACACTTGGGGAAGAACGCAGCAATGTCAAAACGCTCCTCTCTCCACTTTTCTGTTGCAGAGCAGCTCGATCGCCTGCGGCTGAGATAAACTGATTGAAAGGTCGATCGCCCGTGAAAGCAAATTACCAGCTTGTCACCGAGAGGGTCATACCGCAAGCTGCAGCCACAGCAAAATAGCTAAAATTAACTCTACCGTATCCGATTTCCAATATTTGCACGCATACAATCTCAAATCAAAAGTCAGCAGGAAGGACAAACCGATGACGAACTCAACTATTGGTCTCGAAAATAAACTTTACGATTATCTATTATCTATTTCCCTGCGGGAACCAGATATTCTCGCTGCACTGCGAGAAGAAACTGCTAAGCATCCTATGGGTATGATGCAAATAGCTCCCGAACAAGGTCAGTTTATGGAGGTGCTGGTGCAGCTTATGGGAGCGACAAAAACCTTAGAAATTGGCGTTTTTACGGGTTATAGCTCCCTGTGCGTAGCTTTAGCGCTGCCTCCTAACGGTCAAATTATTGCCTGCGATGTCAGCGAGGAATATACTTCTATAGCGCGGCGCTATTGGGAAGCTGCGGGTGTCGCAAACAAGATTTCTTTGAAATTGGGCCCGGCCATCAATACTCTCGACAAACTAATAGCCGAGGGACAAGCAGGAACCTTTGATTTTGCATTTATAGACGCGGATAAAGAAAATTATGAGGCTTATTTTGAGCGATCGCTCCAACTTGTACGCAATGGCGGTTTAATAGTAATTGACAACGTTCTGTGGTCTGGACGAGTTGCCGATCCTCAAGTACAAGACACAAGTACCCTCGCCCTTCGCAGTTTCAACGACAAATTGCGTAACGATCCGAGAGTTACTCTGAGTGTTGTCCCCATTGCTGACGGACTGACTTTAGCCCTGAAACGCCGCTGGGCGACTATCATGCAGCCGGAACATCACAATTAAAGAGTTTTAGCTGCTGGGAACTTCATTAAAACTGACAGAAGAGCACCATTCTCAACAAGCTCTTAAAAACCGGGTTTCTGAATGAGAGATATAGGTTGTGATGCTAAATTTGCGGTCAGAAACCCGGTTTTTGCCACAGAAGATATCAGTTAAAACCAAAGAAACCGGGTTTTTATCTGTATTGAAGGCTGCGATACAGTATTTTCGTGAAAAACCCGGTTTCTGCCTACCCCTGTATCTAGGACTATATTAATTAGCGACAATCAATTACAATTAATCAAAATTGTCAACAAATATTATTAATTTAAAGTAACAAATGCTGGCATCAAATTTACAAATACAATTACCGATTCACGAAACTTTTCAGTGTACTGTTCAAGGCGAAGGTTATTGGACAGGTACTTTAGTTGATTTTATTAGATTGGCAGGTTGTCCCGTGGGGTGTCCTTGGTGCGATACCGGTTACGCAAATGGGGGCAAAGGTTTGCCGTCGGTGCCGCAGTCGATCGCACAATTGCTAGCTCAATTGCAGTCGCCGAGAGTTGTCATTACTGGCGGCGAACCTTTCATCCACCAGAATTTGCCGGAGTTAGTTGCAGCATTGTTACAAGCTGACAAGCAAGTGAGTATTGAAACTTCTGGCGCTTATTGGCAAGATGTTTCGCCGCTGGCTTGGATTACTCTTTCTCCTAAAGAACACGTCAATCCTAAATATCCGGTACAAGAGCATTTTTGGAAGAAAGCCAATGAAATTAAGTTGGTAGTTAGCACGGGCGAAGAAGTTGATTTTTACAAAAAATATTTTGTTGAAAATATGAATGTGCCTGTGTTTTTGCAGCCGGAATGGGAATCGCGCGATCGGGCAATTCCGATTATTTTGGAATTACTAAAACAGCATCCTAGTTATAGGTTGTCTTTGCAAACTCACAAGTTTATTGGCGTGCAATAAACATTCCAAAATCCTGTAGGGGCGGATTCACAAACTATCTATGAAACCACAAATAATATCAAATCCGGTAGCATCGGAATAATTCAGATATATATTCTCTCCCTCTGTGTACTCTGTGTACTCTGCGGTTAAATCATTCCAATCCAAACGGAAACGATATAATCTCATAAACCCGCGCCCCATCCCCACCATGATTCACATCAACATCTTATACCAATTTCATAA
>NZ_CAWPRX010000142.1:0-68890 GCF_963890365.1 Tychonema sp. LEGE 07196
AGGGATCGGGAGAAAGGGGGAGAGGGGGAGAGGATTTGAGGATTTGAGGCTTTTTGATGTGCCGCCCGATCGCCCAATACAATTTAAATGCAGTACAACTTACCAAATCCGGCTTAGATACCCCGTCGCTGTCGATCGGCGATAGTTTTACTCTCAGGCGGTTTCAACCGCCGAGTCCCTTTGAGCCTCGGATCTCTGGCCTTTTAAATTGAATGATGCAACAGCTTTGAGGCCCACCGGATTTCTGAGGATTCCTGCGAGGTTGGCAATTCCTGCAATTAACTTAGTTACCTCAACAGGTTTAGATAAGTGCATCTGGAAACCAGCTTCCAGCGCTTGTCGGCGATCGGACTCTCTCACGTAAGCAGTCAGGGCGATCGCAGGCATTTTTCGCTCGCGCAGCACTTCCATTTCTTTCACCCGCGCGATTAACTCATAGCCGTCTGCTTGCGGCATTCCAATGTCGCTCAGCAGCACATCCGGCCAAAAACTCTCCAGTGCAGCTAGAGCCTCGGCCACCGATGCCGCCGATCGCACCACAGCTCCTTCCTCTTCGAGTACAGCAATCAAAAAGTCCCGCGTGTCATCGTCATCATCCACCACCAGCAATTGCAAATTAGCCAAAGTTGGCAGAGCCTCTGACACCTCATCGAGTTCAAAGCAATCATCAACAGCACCTTCCCCGTTTCCCTCAACAACTGGCAGAAAAACCGTGAATTTCGCACCCTCGCCCGCATTATTCTCTGCCCTAACGTTACCGCCGTGCTGTTCCACCAAGTGACTGACGATCGCCAATCCCAGCCCCAAACCCCCATAAGACCTAGTTGTGCTGCTATCAGCTTGTCGGAAGCGATCGAAAACATAAGGCAGAAAATCAGGATTAATACCAATTCCGCTATCCATTACCTGAATTTGCGCCTCATCGCCCACTAACTCCAACCGCACATCTACTTTACCCCCTTCAGGAGTAAATTTAATCGCATTAGAAAGCAAATTCCAGACTACTTGCTGCAAGCGATCGCTATCGCCTATAACTTTACCAACCTTTGAGTCAGCTTGAAATACTATCACAATTGATTTTGTCTCTGCCAGCGGTTTCAGAGAATCAATTGCCATTTCAATCACATTTTTTAACTGAATCGGATACAAATTAAAATTTAATTTTCCGCGCAGAATTCGCGAAACATCTAAAATATCTTCAACGAGTTGCGCTTGAGATTTAGCATTGCGCTCAATAGTCTCTAGAGCTTTATCAACCGTTGCTTGGTCAAACTTTTTTGCCCTAAGCAGCCTAGACCAGCCGAGAATCGCATTTAAAGGAGTACGGAGTTCGTGGGAGAGAATAGCCAAAAATTCATCCTTCATCTGGTTAGCTCTCTCAGCTTCTTGCCGCGCTACTTGTTCGCGGAGCAGTCGGCCGCGTTCTTCCTCTGCTTGCTTGCGGTCTGTGACATCTCTAACAGTTCCAACGTGACCGAGCAGTATTCCCAAATCCGAAAACATTGGCGAAGACTGTACGTTAATCCAACGCACATCTTCGTTATCAGCTAATCGAAACTCACTCGAATATTCCTGACCTTCTTTAATCCAACCCGACCAATCTGCTACTACGCGATCGCGGTCTTCAGGATGAACCGAACGCTGCCAAACTGACACCAAACTTTCATCTAAAATTAACCCGGAAATCTCTTCACAGCGGGGATTCAGGTAAGTACAGCGACCTTCAACGTCAGCTAAGTAAATTCCCAGGGGCGAACAAGCACACAAAGTACGAAATCGCTCTTCACTTTTACTTAGTTCATTATTAACAGCAGCTAACTCTGTTGCTTGTCGCTTCACCTCAGCAGTTTTTTGGAACAATTCCACAAATACCGCCACCTTCGATGTCAATATTTCCGGTTCCAACGGTTTGAAGAGGTAATCCACCGCACCCAGAGAATAACCTTTAAATACGTGGGTGTCATTACTGCTGAATGCTGTGATAAAAATAATCGGAGTCGATCGCGATCGATCTCTAGAGCGAATCATTGTTGCTGTCTCAAATCCATCCATTCCCGGCATCTGCACGTCAAGCAAAATTACCGCAAAATCTTGATGAAGCAGACATCTCAGAGCTTCTGCGCCGGAATTTGCCTTGACTAAATTATAAGACTGGTTCTTCAAAATAGCTTCCAGAGCCACCAAATTTTCTGAGCGATCGTCAACTATCAGGACATTTACTCGATCTTCGGGCTGCACATTCATAAATTTTTTAATTTTTAATTGTTAGCAAGTTGACCAAACAGGGAGCGATTTGAGAAAGGGGTAAAATCCAGTCTACTTCAACATTTGCGATCGCAGATGCAGGCATTGTCCGGCAAAAAGCAGAAGCCGGTTCCTCCACAAATGTCAATCCTCCTTCAGCTTTAATTTTTGCCAGCCCAGCAGTACCATCAGAACTAGCTCCTGTTAAAATTATGCCAATAGCGCGCTCCCCAAAGGCATCAGCAGCAGACTCAAACAGCACATCGATAGAGGGCCGCGCGTGGCAGACAGGAGGATCAGTTGATAGTGCAAATGTAGTAGAAACGCGACTGAGGATTGGGGATTTTGAATTGTCTATCGGCTCCACCGCCGCGCTCTTCCATGCTGTACCGTCGTTTTCATCAAGGCTAAATTTCTCCACCCAAGGCAATTCTATGAGCAAGTGATAGTCAGCGGGAGCCAAGTAAACCCGGCCAGGTGCGATCGGCTCTTTGTCCTCGGCCTCCGTGATTTGGAGAGAGCTTTGCTGTTGTAAAAAATCAGTAAGCCTGTTGGGAGAAGTCTTGTGGCGGTGTTGGACAATAACCACAGGTAAAGGAAAACTTTGTGGCAAATCTCCCAGCAGGACAGTCAGAGCATCTAGCCCTCCCAAAGACGTGCCAACAACCACTATCTCAAAAATATTTTTATTTAATTTTGCGGTAGATTTTGTCACTTCTTTCAACTGCTTCATAGTTTTTTTCATAAGGCGTAAAAGTGAGAGACTCCTGATGTCCTAATCCTAAAACTCCAAACATTCCCAAACTCTCATAAAAAAGCTTGTGTACCCGCTCTTGAAGTTGTGAATTGAAATAAATCAGCACATTGCGGCACACAATTACATTAAATTCATTAAAAGAAGTATCTGTTGCTAAGTTGTGGTGAGCAAAGACCATGTTATCTTTAAGTGAAGACCCAAAAATAGCATTTTCATAGGCAGCAGTATAATACTCAGAAAACGCTTTCTTGCCCCCTGCTTGGTGGTAGAGCTGGGTATATTCTTGCATTTGTTTCAAAGGAAATATACCAGCCTTGGCTGTTTTTAACACTAATTCGTTCATGTCGGTAGCGTAAATTCGACAGCGGTCATAAAGCCCTTCTTCTTGCAGCAAAATTGCCATAGAATAGACTTCTTCTCCCGTTGAACATCCAGCGTGCCAAATGCGAATAAAAGGATAAGTACGCAGCATCGGCACTACTTTTTTTCGGAAACTAATGTAAAATTTAGGATCGCGAAACATCGTAGTTACATTAACAGAAACATCCACCAAGAAACGCTCTAGACAGGCAGGATTATGGAGTATCTTTTCCTGAAGTCCAGAGACTGTGGTGAGCCGTTCCGAGCGAATAGTGTTCCAAATGCGACGCTTGATAGAGGCAAGAGCATAATTACGAAAATCAAATCCGTAATAGCGAAATATTCCCTCTAGTAGGAGTTGAATTTCGATTGTTTCAAGTTCATGGGTTTCGGACATTAGTAATTGTTTGTTGACTGTTGACTGTTAACTGTTGATTGTTGACTGTTGATTGTTGATTGTTGACTGTTAACTGTTGATTGTTAACTGTTGATTGTTGACTGTTGACTGTTGACTGTTAACTGTTAACAACTGCTTTCGGGCCAACTAACAACTAACAACCAACAACTAAGAGGGCGGGCCCGCACCATCCACCGCCCCTACCAACTAACAACTAACAACTAACAACCAACAACCAACTTATTTCATCTATAAAGCCAAACGCGCAGCAGCGAGAGCAATTGTTCTGTATCAACAGGCTTCGTGATGTAGTCAGACGCTCCAGCTTCGATACATTTTTCCCGATCGCCCTTCATAGCTTTGGCAGTAAGAGCAATCATCGGCAGCGAAGCGAATTGAGGTATATTGCGAATTGCTTGCATTGTTTCGTAACCGTCCATCTCCGGCATCATCACGTCCATCAACACAATATTTATGTCAGGCGTATTTTGCAATTGAGCAATGCCCTCTCTGCCGTTTTCAGCAAACACAATTTGCATTAAATGGCGCTCCAGCATACTCGTGAGGGCGAAGATATTCCGCACGTCGTCGTCAACAATCAAGACTTTTTTGCCCGCGAGCGTCGAATCAGTTTGATACAATTGCTCTAGCATTTGGCGCTTCGGTTCCGGCAAATTTGCTTGGACTCGGTGCAAGAACAAAGCAGTTTCATCCAACAAACGCTCCGGCGATCGCACATCTTTAACAATTATTGTTTCCGCCATCCGCTTGAGTTGAGTTTCTTCGGCTCTCGTCAACTCTTTGCCCGTATAAATAATAATCGGCAAATTTTTTAAACTAGGCTCTTGCTTGATCTGCTCGATCAGTTCAAAACCAGTCATATCTGGCAGTCCCAAATCGAGCACGATGCAGTCAAAATGCCCCGAATTCAAAATTTCTAGCGCCTCTGCACCGCTACCCACAGCCGTCGTTGAAACATCGTGATTGCCGATTAAATCCACAATGCTAAGACGTTGCGTTTCGTTGTCTTCCACCACGAGCAAATTTTTCACCGGCCTCTCCACAAAACCCTTAATATCAGTCAAAGCTTTGCTCAATGCCTCATGACTGACAGGCTTTTGTAAATAGGCGATCGCCCCTAACTGCAAACTGCGCTGCCGCCCTTCTTCAACTGATACAATATGAACCGGAATGTGGCGCGTACTCGCGTCGTGCTTCAGGCGATCGAGCACCGTCCAGCCATCCATCACAGGCAAATTTAGATCCAGCATAATCGCAGTTGGCTTGAACTCTCGCGCCATCGCCAAACCGATATCGCTCCGCAAAGCAACCAAAGCTTTAAAACCCTGTTCCTGCGCCATATCCACCAGAATTCGAGCAAAATTGACATCATCCTCGACAATCAAAAGAATGCGATCGCCACTCTCAATATTTTCTCGGTCATCAGATATTGAAGGCGACGGATAAGGCGCGGGCGACAAGTTGAAATTCGGCGAAGGAAGCGCCACAGAAGTAGCAGGCGACAATTGCGCCGCTTGCCTGCCCATTCCCGCGTCGCCATCATTCATTATTTGCGACTCTTGGTAAGTTTGCGGCAGATAAAGCGTGAACCTGCTACCCTCACCGGGGCGACTTGTCAATTTAATTTCTCCCCCTAACAGATTAGCAATTTCTCTACTAATTGACAAACCCAAACCCGTACCCCCATATTTACGGCTAGTGCTACCATCAGCTTGTTGAAAAGCCTCAAAAATAACCCTGTGTTTTTCAGCAGAAATCCCAATCCCCGTATCGCTAACAGACAAAGCCAAAACAGTAGCAGAACTCGTTAAAGTTTCAATCTCTAAACTCCACCCTTCCCGCGCCACTTCGACACACAATTTCACCTCACCCCGTTCAGTAAACTTAAAAGCATTAGAAAGAAGATTTTTCAAAACTTGCTGCAGCCGTTTAGCATCAGTATAAAGACCTTTTGGCAACCCAGCCTCAAGCTCTATTAAAAAATTCAACTTCTTATCCTGAGCGATTTGGCGGAAAGTTCGCTCCAAATGATCTCGCAAGTCAGCAAACAACACTTGCTCAATTTCCACTGACATCGTGCCCGATTCAATCTTAGCGAGATCCAAGATATCATTAATCAGCCCTAACAAATCCGTTCCCGCCGAGTAAATAGTGCGCGTGTATTCAACTTGTTTAACAGTCAAATTGCCATCAGGATTGTCAGAAAGCAATCGAGCCAGAATCAACAGCGAATTCAGCGGAGTTCGCAACTCGTGAGACATATTTGCCAAAAACTCCGACTTGTACTTAGAAGTTAGAGCCAACTGTTCGGCTCTTTCTTCCAGCAACGCTCTCGCCTGTTCAATATCTCGGTTTTTCCGCTCAACTTCCTTATTTTGCAGCGCCAGCAATTCAGCTTGTTCTTCTAATTCTTCATTCGTTTGTTGCAACTCTTCCTGCTGATTTTTCAACAATTCCTCAGATGCGCGGAGCGACTGCGCCTGTTGTTCGAGACGCTTGTTAGTTTCCGTTAATTCCTTTTGTTGAGTTTGCAACTCTTCTGTCAAAGACTGCGACTGTTTTAATAACTCTTCCGTCCGCATACTCGCCGCAATTGTATTTAAAACAATCGCGATACTTTCTGTAAGTTGGTCGAGAAATGTCAAATGTATTTCGCTGAAGCGGCGGAACGAAGCCAACTCGATTACCGCCGTCACTTGTCCCTCAAACAAAACGGGCAAAACCACCACGTTCAGCGGCGCAGCTTCTCCCAGTCCCGAGCTAATTTTAACGTAATTGTCCGGTACTTCCGTCAACAGGATTCGTTCTTTTTCCAAGGCGCACTGTCCCACCAAACCTTCGCCTAAATTGAATCTATTTCCTAGATGCTTGCGTTCCCGGTAGGCGTAGGTACTTAACAGTTTTAGGAACGGATCGTGTTCTACAGATTCCATCAAAAAGAATACGCCGTGCTGAGCAGAAACCAGCGGTGTCAGTTCTGATAAAATTAGTTTAGAAACAGTTTCTAAATCCCGCTGACCTTGTAGCATTCGAGTGAACTTAGCCAAGTTTGTTTTCAGCCAATCTTGCTCAGTATTTTTATGCGTTGTCTCCCGGAGATTGGCGATCATCTGGTTGAGATTATCTTTAACAATGGCAACTTCTCCTTCAGTAGCGACGGAAATTGACCTCGTTAAATCGCCTCTGGTAACAGCAATTGCCACTTCGGCGATCGCCCGCAACTGAGTAGTCAAATTCGCCGCCAATTCATTCACATTATCCGTCAAATCTCGCCACGTCCCCGCCGCACCCGGAACCTTCGCCTGACCGCCCAATTTTCCTTCAATTCCCACTTCCCGCGCCACTGTAGTAACTTGATCGGCAAACGTCGCCAGCGTATCGATCATCTCATTAATCGTATCAGCCAGAGTCGCAATTTCACCCTTAGCTTCCAGAATTAATTTACGCTTCAAATCGCCATTCGCCACCGCCGTCACAACTTTAGCAATACCCCGCACTTGCGCCGTCAAATTCTCCGCCATCGAGTTTACATTGTCGGTTAAATCTTTCCAAGTCCCCGCAACTCCTTTCACCTCAGCTTGACCGCCCAATTTACCCTCAGTTCCCACCTCCCGCGCCACCCGCGTCACCTCAGAAGCGAAGGAATTAAGCTGATCCACCATCACATTAATAGTATCTTTCAACTCCAGAATTTCGCCTTTAACATCGACGGTAATTTTCTTAGACAAATCGCCATTAGCCACCGCCTTCGTCACTTCCGCAATATTCCGCACCTGCGCCGTCAAATTCCCCGCCATCAAGTTAACAGAATCAGTTAAATCTTTCCAAGTTCCCCCTACACCCCGCACGTAAGCTTGCACTCCTAATTTACCTTCGGTTCCCACTTCCCTCGCCACTCTAGTTACTTCTGACGAAAAGGAACTCAACTGATCCACCATGATGTTAATCGTGTTTTTCAGTTCGAGAATTTCCCCTTTGACATCGACAGTAATTTTCTTAGATAAATCGCCATTTGCCACAGCGGTTGTCACTTCCGCAATATTCCGCACCTGCGCCGTTAAATTACCCGCCATCGAGTTAACAGAATCCGTTAAATCCTTCCAGGTTCCTGCTACTCCTTTAACTTCGGCTTGCACCCCTAATTTGCCTTCTGTCCCCACTTCCCTTGCAACCCTAGTTACTTCCGACGCGAAGGAATTTAACTGGTCTACCATCGTATTGACAGTGTTTTTTAACTCCAGAATTTCACCTTTAACATCAACAGTAATTTTTTTCGATAAATCGCCATTTGCCACAGCAGTCGTCACCGCAGCAATATTCCGCACCTGCGCCGTCAAACTACCGGCCATAAAGTTAACAGAATCCGTTAAATCCTTCCAGGTTCCTGCTACGCCTCGGACATCCGCTTGACCGCCGAGTTTACCTTCCGAACCCACTTCCCTCGCCACCCGCGTCACCTCAGATGCGAAGGAATTAAGTTGATCCACCATCACGTTAATGGTGTTTTTCAGTTCTAAAATTTCGCCTTTAACTTGTACAGTAATTTTCTTAGATAAGTCACCGTTAGCAACAGCAGTTGTTACTTCGGCAATGTTGCGGACTTGGGCTGTTAAATTGCCGGCCATCGAGTTGACTGAATCTGTTAAATCTTTCCAGGTTCCTGCTACTCCCTGCACTTCTGCTTGCACGCCTAATTTGCCTTCGTTTCCTACTTCCCTAGCAACTCTGGTTACTTCTGACACGAAGGAATTCAACTGGTCAACCATCGTGTTGACGGTGTTTTTTAACTCCAGAATTTCGCCTTTGACATCGACTGTAATTTTTTTAGATAAATCGCCCTTTGCCACAGCGGTTGTCACTTCAGCAATGTTGCGGACTTGTGATGTCAAACTGCCGGCCATGAAGTTAACGCTATCAGTTAAATCCTTCCAAGTTCCCGCAACTCCTTTAACTTCTGCTTGACCGCCGAGTTTGCCTTCGCTTCCTACTTCTCTGGCAACTCTGGTTACTTCTGAGGCGAAGGAATTCAACTGATCCACCATGACGTTAATGGTGTTTTTCAGTTCAAAGATTTCGCCTTTGACATCGACGGTAATTTTCTTGGATAAGTCGCCATTGGCTACAGCGGTTGTCACTTCGGCAATGTTGCGGACTTGGGCTGTTAAATTCCCGGCCATTGAGTTAACAGAATCTGTTAAATCTTTCCAGGTTCCTGCAACTCCCTGCACTTCTGCTTGTACGCCTAATTTCCCTTCGCTTCCTACTTCTCTCGCAACTCTGGTTACTTCTGATGAGAAGGAACTCAACTGATCCACCATCACGTTAATCGTGTTTTTTAGTTCGAGAATTTCTCCTTTAACATCGACGGTAATTTTCTTAGATAAATCGCCATTGGCTACAGCGGTTGTCACTTCGGCAATGTTGCGGACTTGTGCTGTTAAATTGCCGGCCATTGAGTTAACTGAATCTGTTAAATCTTTCCAGGTTCCTGCTACTCCTTCCACTTCTGCTTGTACGCCTAATTTGCCTTCGGTTCCTACTTCCCTAGCAACTCTGGTTACTTCCGAGGCAAAGGAACTCAACTGGTCTACCATTGTGTTGACAATTTTGGCTGTTTGAAGGAATTCCCCTTTGAGTGGTCTTTCTTCTATTTCTAGGGGGATGGTTTGCGATAAATCTCCTTTTGCTACGGCCCGAATTACTCTGGCGGTTTCTGAGGTTGGTTGTACTAAATCTGTAATTAGGGTGTTGACAGAATTTACGCTAGCTGCCCAGGAACCCTCAGCGCTGCCGATGGTTGCCCGCTGGGAAATTTTGCCTTCTTTGCCGACAACTGCGCTGATGCGATCGAGTTCGGCGGCCATTCTCTGATTGAGCTCGATAATGTCGTTAAGTTCGTCAGCAATTTTCCCGGCTATACCTGTCTGGTCTATGGGCATCCGAGCTGAGAAGTCTCCTTTTTTGACTGCTACTAAGGTTCTGAGTAGCTGTTTGGCATAAACATTATTTGGATTGGGTTTTGTTAGTTGGGCAGTTGACATGAGTGTTACCTTTGGGGAGTTGGAATGGGAGGGGGAATAGTTTTAAGTTTTGATATTTATTAATATTATGGGGCTAAAGTAGTGGCCGATCGCTTCTCTCGAAAGATGGATGACACATTCTGGTTATTTGTTGTTAGTTAGTTGTTATTTGTATGTTGTTTTACTGTAGGCCCAAACTTCCCCCCCAGCCTAAAAAAGGGGGGAACCGGCACACTCAAAGTCCCCCTTTTTTTTAGGGGGAGCGAAACTTCGATACAAACGAAAGATACAAAGGGTTTTAGCCTGGTTGTGGATACTACAAATAACCGCTGGCGATTATTTCCAATTTTGCCACGAACTATTGAAGATCGAAGTACCCGGAAAGGCGATCGGGTTTTTATCTTGCTGCAACCGCAACTGCAAAGCTTCCAAATTCGGCTCGCGGGCAGGTAATTCGTCCACCAATTCATAGGGTAAAATCCGATTTTCTAGGGAAAAAGCAGCGGTAACTCCCGCAGCAGCCCCAGCAGACCATTCAAAAGAATGTACTCGATAAGCTGCGGCCGCCGTGTGGCTGGTAGCAATACTTTTACCCGCCACTAACATATTATCAATTTTTTGAGGAATCATTGCCCGCAGCGGTATTTGGAAGGGATAAGCTTGTCCTTGGCCTTTGCGAGTGCCTTCGCGTTCGGTGTTTCCCGGTGCTTCTGGCGGGCTGTTGGTCATGCAGGGGTGAAAGTCGATCGCGTAATGACCGATACCCACACTATCAGGATAAATCCGGGCGCGCGATCGCGATTTTGTCTCCTCAACAGTCTGACTTCCCACAGCCAAAGCCGGCGCGTTCAAACCGCCGACAGCCAACCACAAATTTCGATACTCTTCTTCCGACAAATTCTCGCGGTAAAAATCCGTCCTAAAATCAGTCCGAGACATATCAACTTCCCACACCGTAAAACCTTGAGGCTGAGTCAAAGTCGGCCGCCCAACAATCCGCCTGCCTTCCCGCATATAAGGATATTTAGAAAGTCCGTGAACCGTCCCCATCGGCGAATCCAAACCGCTCAAAAAACGATTGTTGGGATAAGGCTTTTTCGCTCCATTACCTAATTGCGAGTCAGTAGTTCCTGCTACCAACCAGTAGAAAAATCCTTTAGCATTTTCTTCGCCGCGGCGCAGAGTTTCCGTTCGCAAGCCGCCCATCCAACCGCCCGGTTGCAGTTGACCGTTAGCCTCCAATTGCGCGCGAGAATAAATTAAATTATCCTCAGCAGAACCGGGACGGTAGTCATTCCCCCAAGTCCAGTTTTGCATGGAAATATCCCCAGGATAAATCGGGAATTTCTTGGGATCGGAAGGGCGCGGCTCATCCGGTCTCATGGTTTTAATTTGGCGGTAGCTGAAAACTAGCGGAAAGCTGGCCAATCTCGCCAGTTCGTAACTGTAGTAAGGAGCGTATTGTTGATAGAAAGACGGCATTTGATGCTGCTGCGGTTCCTTTGTTGCTTCCATCGCAAAGGTGTAGGTAAAACCTTGTGTGCAGTAAGGGTCGCCTTCGGGGCTGGCGGAGGAAGGTTCGAGAGGGGAACGCGGGTCAATTCCGAGGCGGTAGGGAACATCGGCAAGTCCGATTAATTCGCCTGTTTCGGTAGCATCTACAACGAACCAATCCGCACCCCCCCTAGCCCCCCCTTGTAAAGGGGGGGAACTTGTGGAATTTCGCCCGCTTCTGGGGTTGGGGGGGGTCTGAGATGATTTGGGAATAAACTGAATAATAGTTTTGTTAAATCGCGCCGAATTTTCGTAGCGATAGGCATCTTCGATGGTTTTAGACAGGGTTTCGGTGTTGATTGGCGGGGTGTTTGGGGCCGGTTTGTGTTGAATGGCGATCGCACTTTTAATTTGTTGTCCGCCAACTGCATTTTCCGCCACAGCCGGAGTAATTGCTAGTTCTTTAATTACGGTATTGGGAAACCATTTCAGCTTACCATTGCCTTTTTTTGCAGCATCTTGCAAGATGCCAAATAAAATTTTGTGGCCGTCGTAGGGCATGAAACAGGAATAGCTAACCCAACAGCCGCCGGGATTTAGTCTCCCGTAATGTTCTTTGATTCGCCGCCGCAATTCTAGGTAGCCGCGGGGGTAAAATAAGAGCGATCGCTGAGTTTCTCTTTCATCGAGTGCGGAAGTTCCTTGGGAGGAAATTTGACCGCCTACCCAGTCAGTAATTTCCGTGATGCAAACGGTGCGCCCTGCCAGCAAACCTTCGTAGGCGGTAGCGGCACCTGCGAGCCCGCCGCCTGCTACGAGAATGTCGCAAGTTTCCTCTTTGTCGGGATTGCGAGTCGGTGCGGCGAATGTTGGGGTAATAACTGAGAGTGAGGTAATTAGGCTGAGGGTGAAGGTGACGAGCGATCGACCTTTGAGCGAAAACATATACTTCGGAAGTTTCATCAGAAATTGTAGGTTAAATTTTGACACGAGTCAATACACTTACAGCCAACGACCAAAAAGTGAATGAAGTTCTATAATACTGGTATTTCCCGGTGCGATCGGGGCAGTTGTTTTATTTTAGACAAATTTTAACAACAAAACACGTTTTGAATATCAGGATTAAGTCAAAGAGCAAAATTATTAAATCTTATAAGTATTTGCTACATTTTAGATTGGTATAATTTCGAGCCATCTAACTTTTGATGAAAATTTGCCTAAATCAGACAAAATCATTGAAAAAATACCAAATTTCCGAAGGGCATAGAAGCCCCAAAAGACATCATATTCTTCTCAAGTAAACTTAGTTTCGATTGTATTTGGATAAATAAAATTTGAGCAAAGATTAGATTTTGTTGTAACACTATTCTGCAATCCAAACTAACTCTAACAAAAACTCGCGCAAGGTGAAACTGACTCGATCTTTCATCTGACTTGAATCGTCTAAATCATTTATTGATGCAGAAACCGCAGATGTCAGGCCGATTCAACCGACGATAAACGCAGATAAGTTTAAGATATTTTGGGAATGAATGCAATGCAGGTCGATCGAGTGCGGAAGTTACCTGAGAGGAAATTTGATCGGCAAATCAATAATTTCGGTGAAGTGCGCTGTACACTACGCTAGCAAGCCTTTTTCACTGCCGGTTAGTTGATTGTCTCGATGGCGAGTCGGCGCGGCTAATGTTGGGATAATAGCTGAGATTGAGGTAATTAGGCTGAGGGTGAAGCTGACGGGCGATCGACCTTTGAGCGACAATAGATACCGTCGCAGTTTCATCGCTGGTTGGGGCATTAATCTTGACATCAGCGAAAAATATTCATAGCATTTAAATGTTTATTTTGCAGTATACTGGTATTTTGGGGTGCGGTCACGGGAAAATTGTTTTATATAATCGGAATTAATACCATCTACCACTATCTAAAATCAGGAGCGAGCTTGTGCTCAAAATAGTCAAATTTTTTAGAGCGTTGATTTTTTTTGAGAGTTTAACAATTACGACAAGTTTAACTTTTTCTGAAGTTTTGCAAAGGTTGGACGAAGTTGTCACTCCTCCCAAACTTTTTAGAATCATTCTACCCTTCGCCCCGCCACCCGCCAAACCTTATGAAGGCACAATTTCGGGCAATACCTTCCAAATCAATCGCATTGCGATCGGCCGCAATTTATTTTTGCCAATTATCAAAGGAAATATCGATTCTCAACCGTTCGGTTGTTCCATCAAAATCAGGATGGTATTGCATAAAATCGTGCTAGGATTGATGATTCTTTGGCTGTGGACTACGGGCAGTATTGGAACGTTTTCTTTATTTGCTTGGTTTGTAGAACCATCGGTGGGAGCCATATTTTTGCCAATACTAGGAATGTTTTTTTTGGTCTGGCTTTTGTGCTTAATTCCCTTTAAAATAGAAGCAAAAGCAGCCAAAAAACTTCTCTCAATTCTTTTAACATAAATCAACTTATTGCTACTTGTTTTGACGATATATAAAAGGTCAAATAATCCGCGTCAATCCGCGTTCATCTGCGGTAAAAAACCATCAAATTTATGCGTCACAACCAACTCAAACAAAAAATCAAACAAGGCGAAACTGTTCTGGGTTTATTCATGAACTGCGCCTATCCCGCATTCATAGAAATCTGCGGTCATGCTGGACTTGATTTCGCCGTCATTGACATGGAACACGGCCCGTTGCACCAGCTTGCTGCTGAAGATTTGTGCCGCGCCGCCGACTGCACCGGCATTGCACCGATTGTTCGCGTCCGCAAAAACGACGGGCCGCAAATTCAACGAGCTCTCGACATCGGCAGTGCAGGGGTTCAAGTACCTCAAATTGAGAGCAAACTCGATGCGGAAACGGCTGTAAAAAGCGCTAAATACAGTCCTCTGGGTTCGCGCGGCCTTTCCTTTGCTACGCGGGCGGGACTTTACACGGCGGCAGGTACAAATATTACTGACAAACTCAACGATGAATCTTTGGTTGTGATTCATGTTGAAGGTAAAGGCGGTATCGAGAATCTGGCAGAAATTGTGACTGTGCCGCAGGTTGATGTGATTTTTCTGGGGCCTTACGATCTGTCGCAGTCGATCGGCATTCCCGGCCAAGTGCGCGATCCCCGAGTCATCGACATGATGCAGGAAGCAGTACAAACCATCCGCAGTGCAGGTAAAGCGGCGGGTACTTTTGCCGAAAACCCTGAAATCGCCCAGCAGTGGATTGATGCTGGCGTTCAGTACGTTGCACTTGGGGTGGATGTGGCCGTCTTCCTCCGGGCCTGTCAGTCGCTGGTGAAAGCGGTCGATCGATTTTAGATTTTAGATTTTAGATTTTAGATTTTAGATTGCGGGAATTAATTGGTTGGCGCGTCGAGCTAATATCATTGGCAATCTTTACGATATCTTTGCAATTTTTGTATTGTTTTTAATGACACTTACAAAAAACCTAAGCTAGAGTATAAACATACACCTCCCTAGGGCAAGATTTCGCAGGGGAGCAAGGATTCATGGAGGATAATCTATGAAAACGGTATTAGAATCCATTCAATTGGACTATGCTTTCATGTTTACTTTTAAAAGAGTAAACTCGATCAAGCTGGAAGGATTCAAGGATTTTTTTGACGATATGCCTGTAGATCCTTATATTAAAGGTAAGTATCGTTCGAGGAGATTGTCGCGGTTTGTCGTGAACGGAAATGAGTTAGTTAAGTTACCTCACGGCTATTTGTTTCAAAGTAAAGAATACAATCCGTTGGTGGGCGATATCAGGCGGGAATTTGCCGAATTGGACGATCGGCTAATTGCCCTCGATAACTTCAAACAACTGATTTTTGCTTTTTTCGACTCCTGCAAAATTCACCCGGAAGCTGAAATCGGAGTGCATCAAATCAGGACGACTTGTTCGCCGCACAATTTTGGCAACCCCGCACCGGAAGGCATTCACCAAGACGGTACTGATTTTATCGGGATTTTCTCGGTCGATCGCACTAATGTTGTGGGCGGCGAAACGCATTTGTATTTGGCTAAAAAAGAGAAGCCTGTTGTTAATAAAGTTCTGCAGCCGGGAGAGTTGTTGTTGGTTGACGACCACCAGTTTTTCCACTTTACTACGCCGATTAAACCGGAATTGGAAGGGGTGGGAACCAGGGATGTCTTTGTGCTGACTTCTCCGAGTTTGCTGATCGATTGAGGAGAGTTGGGAAATTGGGTGTCTTTCGTTCGATCGTTCGGAATGCGAGTCCTCTCTATGGTGTTTAGTCCATCAGGACTAAAGTCCTTACTACAAACCTGCATCTAGCAACTCACAAATGTGCGATCGACTTATCTTGCATTTTCCGAACTTATATGCTGTATTTTCCGGCCGTTGCGACACGAAATACAGCAAACTCAATCTGCTGATGACCAAGGCGAAAAACGGGTACAAGTTTCCGATACTCACGTCAGGCTCAATTCCCAAATTTTAGACTCCACTTCGGGCTCCGTTGATTCACGAAGCTGCAAGTAAATCTAAAATCTAAAACTCGTACGCTCGCGAAGCCGAAGTATCTAAAATCGACTAACTTGCGTCGATCAATTCAATTTCAAAGCATTAACAGGCACCTCATCCCAAGAACTAACAGTCCGCAAGGTAGCAACCCAGCCCTGCTGCTTTTGATCTGCCGTCAAATTTTGCTCAAAAGATTCGTGACATTCCTTTGCTTGAGTCTCATCGCAACAAGCAATGCAAGAATAAAGAATGCCCGATGGATCGATTTGCTCGTTTACCCAAATAACCACGATCTGCTCTCTCAATATAAATCTACTTTTACTTAAATTTTCCTATATTTTGGGCAATTATTGACTGGAATTTACCTAACAAAACAGGGGGGCCGCGAAACCGGGTTTTTCGCGAAATTTCCTTCTCAACCGCAGAGCTCACAAAAACCCGGTTTCTGATAATTGACGGTGCGTCGAAACCGGGTTTTTCGCGAAAATACAGAGGTTGCAGGCCGCCAAGCCCCCCAAAAACCCGGTTTCTGAGAGTCGGAGGACGATCGCCCGCCGATCGAATTACTTCGAGGCCAAACTCGCCAAAGACTCGCCAGCAACCCGGCAAATCCGCCAATCCGGCATCACATCAGCACCAATACCCTTGTAAAATCCGATCGCCAATTCATTCCAATCCAACACACTCCACTCCAGACGCCCGCAGTTTCTTTCGACTGTCAACCGCGCCAGATAAACAATCAAAGACTTGCCAATACCCCGCCCTCGAAACTCAGGAAGCACAAACAAATCTTCCAAATAAATCCCCGGCTGAGTCAAAAAAGTAGAATAATTATAAAAAAACAGCGCCCAGCCCACAACACGATTTTCCGACTCTGCGAGAATCGCTTCTGCAAAAGGTCTCGCGCCAAACAAATGATTTTCCAAATCAACCGCATTACCAGTAACGGCATGAGATAATTTTTCGTATTCAGCTAAAGCCTTAATCAAATCAAACAGCACCGGCACATCTGCGCGGGTAGCTGGACGCAAAATCACCTCATCAGACATAAATCAATTAAGTAGTAAGCGACAATCAACAATTAAAAATATAGCAGAAGTCAGTAGTCAGTAGTCAGTAGTCATTAGTCAGTAGTCAGTAGTCAGTAGTCAATAGTCATTGGTCATATCATGTCCGGTCAATTGACCGCTTTAAAATTGGTTAGTAGTGTGGACTTTCGTCTGCCACCCAAGAGCGGACGAAAGTCCACACTACTAACTGTTTTTCTAGTCGTTATATCAAATCCGGTAGCATCGGAATTATGAGCGTGCGAGCGTCCCCGATCGCACTATCAGCCTCCCCGCTCGCACTATCAATGATTAAAATATATAATTCCGATGCTCTCGGAAACGATATTACCAGGCTCCTGCCCGTTAACTGGTTAACCAGTTAACCATACATTCGATATTTAACACTTTAAAAAAGGCCAATTCAATATTTTTTAGCTCATTTCAACCAGCCCTTCAATCGTTCCGTCACTTGAGGGCGGCGCAACTTTCGCATTGCCTTATTTTGAATTTGACGGACTCGTTCGCGGGACAAATTGAACAAACTGCTGACTTCTTCTAAAGTATAAGGTTCGCCGGTTATCAAACCGTAACGCATCGCCACAATCTCTTTTTCCCGTTCAGTCAAAATACTGTCCAACACCTCCAAAATATCTTGGCGCATCATCATCTCATTCATCTGAGCTTCTGGAGATTGCGTCGCGCTATCTTCCAGAACATCCAAAAGTTCCGAACTTTCTTCCGTACCAATGCGGTGGTTGAGAGACAAAGATTGCCGGCGTACTTGCTGGAGGTAACGAAGCTGTTCAGCAGTAACTTCCATTTCTCTAGCAACTTCAGTTTCCGTAGGATTTCGTTGAAGAGAACGCCTTAAATCTCGATAAACTCTTTTGAGTTTATTTAACTGTTCGACAATGTGAACCGGCAAGCGAATTGTCCGCCCTTGATTGGCAATTGTCCGAGTAATTCCTTGGCGAATCCACCAATAGGCATAGGTAGAAAATTTGTAACCCTTCTCAGGATCGAACTTTTCGGCGGCTCGATTCAAACCTAAAGCTCCTTCTTGAATTAAATCTAGAAAAGGCACGCCTCGGTTGAGATAGCGTTTCGCAATCGAAACCACCAACCGCAAATTCGAGCTGATCATTTTCCGTTTCGCCGACTGACACTGGTGGCGAAGTTGTTGCAGTTGACTTTCGCTCACCCCCAAAGCTGCAGCGAGTTCAGCTTTTGTTGGCTCTCTTTCCAATTCCTGTTTTAAACGCTCTTCTACTTCCAGAAGGGCTACCAATTCTTGAACGCGACGAGCTAACTCCACCTCTTCGGTGGCAGTCAGTAGAGGATAGCGAGACATTTCTTTGAACAAAGCTCCCACGGGATCGTCGGCAGACCAGTTGTTGTATGCTGACGATCGAGTTACCGTCGGACGATCGATCTCGGTGTCCTCATCCTCTGCGATTGCGAGTGAGGCTTCGGGAGCCACCGCAAAACTGCCTAGGTCAGATTCTGCCATATAGTGCTTGGTGTCCGTGGGATGATTTGAAAAGTATCCCTTCACTTTAACCAATTTAATCAGAAATTTCCGAAATCCATCTAGAAGCTGGTGGCTGATATCAAATTTCCCCAATTTTAGATTGGTTTATTGAGTCCGAGCCAATAAAGGAGCTGCTTGCAATAACTGCTGAGTATAAGGGTGCTGCGGATTAGTAAAAATCTCCCTAGTCTTGCCGATTTCCACAATTTTTCCGGCATTCATTACCGCAATGCGATCGCAAAAAAATCTCGCCACCCACAAATCATGGGTAATAAACAGATAAGTCAAATTAAATTCCTGTTTCAACTCCAACATCAGCTCTAATACTTGAGTCTGCACGCTAGCATCCAGCATACTCACTGGTTCGTCGCAAATAATCAGTTGCGGCCGAGTAATCAAAGCGCGGGCGATCGAAACCCGCTGCTGTTGTCCGCCTGAGAGTTCCCCCGGATAGCGGCGAAAGAAATCCTCCCCAGGAGTCAAACCCACCCGCTCTAACATTTGGATTACTTGTTTTTTAGCTTCCTCTCCCTTAGCTAATTTGTGAATCAACAAAGGGTCAGCAATACTTTGCCCGACAGTCATCATCGGATTCAAACAAGCGTGGGGGTCTTGAAATATCATTTGCATTTGGCGGCGGTGCTTCCTGACAGCATCGTTACTCAGAGCCGTGATATCTATTCCTTGAAATTCAACCTTGCCACCAGTCGGAGGAATCAAGCGCAAAATCGTGCGCGACAACGTACTTTTGCCGCAGCCTGACTCCCCTACCAGCCCCAAGGTTTCTCCCCGTTCTAGCTCTAAACTAACATTATCTACGGCTTTAATTACCTGCTGTTTCCGGGAAAACAACTGCTCTAATAAATTGCTTTCTAAACTGTAGTGCTGCTGCAAATTCGTCACAGTCAAAAGAGGTAAATTTGACTCGGACTTAAGCCGATAATTTTCCTTCTCCCCTTTTCCTTCTTCCTTCTTCCCTCTTCCTTCTTCCTTCTCCCCTCTTCCTTCTTCCTTCTGAATGTGCAAAGCTGCTTTCAGGAGCGATCGAGTATATTCATGTTGCGGGCGTTCAAAAACATCCAGCACCGGCCCAGTTTCCACCACTTTGCCGCCGTACATCACCGCAATGCGATCGCAATACTCAGCCACCATCGCCAAATCGTGAGAAATCAACAAAATAGCCGTTCCCCGTTCCGCGCAAAGTCTGGTTAATTCCTGCATAATCTGAGCGGCGACAGTTACATCCAAACTCGTCGTCGGTTCGTCCGCCACAATTAACTTCGGATCGAGCAAAAGAGCCAAAGCAATCGCTACTCTTTGCCGCATTCCGCCACTAAATTCGTGGGGAAATTGCGACCAGCGAGAGGCGGGAATTTTCACAGCTTCCAAAATCTCGATCGCCCGTTGCTTAGCCTGCTTGCGATCCAAATTCGGTCTGTGGGCCTGCAAAGTCTCGATACAGTGTTCCCCGACAGTCATCAAAGGATCGAGACGAGTCATCGGATCTTGAAAAATCAACGCCACAGCTTCGCCCCGAAACCGTCTCAGCCGCGAAGCATCCATCTCAAACACCGACTCTCCAGCAAAATCAACCCGCCCCTCAATCTGCGTCGAATCCGGTAGCAACCGCATCGCCGCCCTTCCCAAAGTTGACTTACCGCACCCAGACTCCCCAACCAATCCCAGTTTTTCCCCTGCTTCCAGCCTCAGAGAAACGCCGTCAACCGCCCAACCGGATTGGCCCCGCCGCTGAGGATAAGCTACTCGCAGATTTTCAATGGAAAACAAAGAATAGTCATTAGTCATTAGTCATTAGTCCTTAGTTATTAGTTATTGGTTATTGGTTATTGGTGGTTATTGGTCATTAGTTATTCGTTATTCGTTATTCGTTATTCGTTATTTGTTACTGGTTGTTGGCTATTGTTATTAGTTGTTGGTCGTTGTAATTAGCTGTTTTTTACTGGGTCTATCATGTCCAGTCATATAATTTTTAATCGTTAATCCTTTGTAGTGAAAACACAGAATCATCTGTCGGGTGACGGGAGAAATCTATACTTACTACAAACATTTTTTAATGATAATTGAGCAAACATGATATTAGTTATTATTTATCAGCAGTCATTAGTTATTAGTTAGCCATTAGTCAGTATCTAATGGCTAACTAATAACTAATAACTAATAACTAATAACTAATAACTAATGACTACTGACTACTGACTACTGACTACTGCCAACTGCCAACTGCCAACTGCCAACAGTCAACAGACTAAATTTCCCTTCGCTTCAACTCAGCTCTCCGCAGTATATAAGTAGCCGCACAATCAACGTGCGGATGGTCTGCTAAAACTTCCGCCAGTTCCAACACATATCCGGCAATATCCGGGCCTAGCTTATCTGTGAGCACTTGACGTTCCCGAGATGCGAGTTCTTGGACGCGGGCCTTGGCTTGCCAATTGGGAGAAAACATCTTGTCAATCTCGGTGTGGAATCCCAGACTTTCGAGAATATCCCACTCGCCGTTATCGCACCAAATTCCCCCGCACAGCATACAGCGCTCTATGTAAAAGGGCACTCTGCTGAAGGGAACTTTTGCCCGCGACAAATAATGACCGTCTTCGGGACACAGGGCTGCTTTGCTGTCGTAGGGAGACGGCGTGAATTCTATGCCGAGAGTGCCTGTCGCCTCTGGCTTCTGGGATTTGTTGTACCACTGGCTCTGCTCTTTCTGCCAAGCTTCGTATTCTCTGCCTGGAATCCAGATACCGTAACAGTTGGGACACCACTGCACCGACATTCGGCCGGCTAGGGTGCCGCCTTCTAAGTTGGGATGTTTACATTTTGGACATTCCACCACTTGATTTCTCCTTGCCTTCTCAATTCCCTGTTTATTCAGTTATTAATTCTGCATCCGGGCGGGCCCGCTCAGAACCAGAATTTTTTTGCAGCAGCGCGCCGCAGTAGCCAATTAGCGTGTTTAGTCGCTCAGCAGCCGCAGTTTGCCTCGCCTGTGCTGTCGCTGGCTGCTTCGCAGCCTGCAAAAACGTGACATCTGTCCTCAATAACCGCAGTTGCTTGTGAATTTCCGTCAAATAGGACTGCTCTGGAGGCGTTTCTGAGGCGTATAACTCACTGCTGTTAGCTTTCATAATCTGGTTTCCGAAAAATTGTTGCACTTTTGTGTATTCTGCAGCCAGCGCAGCCCGATCGAGATTTTCCTGTGCAGCAGTTCTTTGTAGCTGTTCGAGTGCTTGCTGTAATTCTTGGTAGCACTGGCGGCGGTCTTCGGACAATATCATGATTTTGTAAACAAATTTTTCTTTATAATCAAAGTAGATTGTTGCTTAAGCTTTGCTCATATTAAGGGAAGCCGTGCATTTTTGCAGCAATTCCCTGTTTGTTGAGAAAATTTCATCACGCTGGTGGCGTGACTCGATCGGTCTAGCTCGTGCTTTTAGTTTAGCGTTGCCTGTGAATGCCGATCGCCCGCTACCTCCAACAACAGGTACTGCGCCCCCGACTCCCGCGTCATGGTCGATCCTCAAATTGTAGACTTTTGTTCGAGATCCCAGATTGCATCTGTAAAGTCAATCTCAAATCTCAAATCTTGAATGCCCCAATAGACTGACCTCAACTGCTGCCGCCAAAATATTCTTATTTTACCCGATCGACCGATCGCATCCGCGACAGTGGAGTCAATATATTTTCCTACCTGCGAGGGGAGGGAAACTCAAAATTAAATCGATATAGTTAAGACAAAAATCGATTATTTTTGAGAATTGCCAATTGTGGCATTCAATTAGTTTAGTATTGCTACACACATAATTTCGGAAATTCAACCGAACCCTGGCTTTTAACCATTTGTATTTCTAATTTTTAAAGGTGTACCCGATGAACGCAAACACTCTCACTGCCTCTCCTTCGATCGATCCTGCCGTCGTTCCCGATTGGCTGCAAGAATGCCTGAATGGTCAATCGCAGACTGATGCGGCCCCTAACGCCAATTGCTCGACTGACAACAGTTTAATTTGTCGGGCCTTTGAATTTGCCCGCGACTTGCACGAAGGACAGTACCGCAAATCGGGAGAACCTTACATTTGCCATCCCGTAGCTGTAGCTGGGATACTCCGATATATGGGCGGCAACAACGTCATGATTGCCGCCGGTTTTCTCCACGATATTGTTGAAGATACAGATATTACTCTCGAAGAAATAGAACAGCGGTTCGGCGCAGAAGTGCGACAATTAGTCGAAGGTGTCACCAAACTTTCTAAATTTAATTTTTCCAGCAAAACAGAGCGCCTTGCTGAAAATTTCCGCCGAATGTTTCTAGCAATGGCTAAAGATATTCGCGTGATTGTAGTCAAACTAGCAGACAGACTGCACAACATGAGGACTTTGGAGCATTTGTCCGAAGAAAAGCAGCGCAGTATTGCCCTAGAAACCCGAGATATTTTTGCTCCCCTGGCGAACCGTTTGGGTATCGGGCGCTTTAAGTGGGAATTGGAAGATTTAGCGTTTAAATACCTCGAACCGGAAGCTTACCGCGAAATTCAAGACTTGGTGGCAGTCAAGCGGGGCGATCGAGAAACTCAACTCGCAGAAGTCACAGATAGTTTGCGAGAAAAGCTTGACAAATTAGGCATTAAATGCTATGAAGTTAGCGGCCGTCCCAAACATTTGTACGGGATTTACGGGAAAATGCAGCGCCGGCAAAAAGGCTTTAACCAAGTTTACGATATTGCTGCGGTGAGGATCATAGTAGAAAGCAACGATGACTGTTATCGCGCATTGGCGATCGTCCACGATTCATTCCGCCCGATCCCCGGTCGATTTAAAGATTATATCGGTTTACCAAAAGCCAACCGCTACCAATCCTTGCACACCGGAGTCATCGGCACCAGCGGCCGCCCCATCGAAGTACAAATTCGCACAGTAGCAATGCACCACATTGCAGAATACGGCATTGCCGCCCACTGGAAATACAAAGAAACCGGCGGTTCTAGCACCGCAGTCACCGGCGACGACGAAAAATTTACTTGGCTGCGACAACTCCTAGAATGGCAAAGCGACCTCAAAGACGATCGCGAATATTTACAAAGTATTAAAGACAACTTATTCGACGAAGATATCTACGTTTTTACTCCCAACGGAGACGTGATTTCACTCAACACCGGCTCAACACCCGTAGATTTTGCTTACCGCATTCACACAGAAATAGGAAACCACTGCACCGGCGCGAGAGTCAACGGGCGGATGGTGACACTAGACAAGGTATTAAAGAACGGCGACATAGTAGAAATATTGAACCAAAAAAACGGCCATCCCAGCTCCGACTGGCTGAATTTTGTCAAAACAAACGGAGCAAAAAACCGAATTCGGCAATGGTTGAAGCGATCGCACCGAGATGAAAACCTCGCTCGCGGGCGGGAATTGCTAGAAAAAGAATTAGGCAAAAACGGCTTAGAATCCTTGCTGAAATCCGAACCCATGCAATCAGTAGCTCAGCGCTGCAACTACCACAGCGTCGAAGACTTAATCGCCGGTTTGGGCTACGGCGAAGTCACCCTAAACCTCGTAGTAAATCGCCTGCGAGATTTAGTCAAAGTGCAGCAAAAAATAGAATCTGCTCCCGGAGGAACCCAGGAAATCCCCCTGCTAATACCTGTATCGACAGCACCGAAACCCGTACCGAGTTCGTCTCCGAGCAAATCGCCGATCGCAGGTGTAGAAGGATTGCTCTACCATATAGCAGGCTGTTGTTGTCCCATTCCCGGCGAATCAATTATTGGAGTAGTGACTCGCACTCGCGGCATTTCCATTCACCGCCAAGGTTGTTCCAATGTTGAAAACGTACCTGGAGATAAATTAGTTCCCGTGAGTTGGAATTCCAGCAACCGCAACGAATCTCGCCCCAATACTTATCCGGTAAATATTCAAGTAGAAGCCCTAGATCGAGTCGGAGTTCTCAACGATGTTTTATCGCATTTAAAAGACAACAAAGTCAACGTCCGCAGCGCCCAAGTCAAAACCTATCCCGGATTCCCCGCATTAATTGACTTGTGCATGGACATCCAGGATAAAGAACAGTTCGAGCGGACTTGTATGCAAATTAAAAAAATGAGCGATATTTTGAATTTGCGGCGGCTGAGCGAAGGAACTTAAAAGGAGAGTCTAACTGTATTGTAGGGTGCGCTGTTCGCACCCGATCGCTAGCTGAGGAGAGGTTGAACCTCATGAATTTTCAAAGGCTAAGAAAAGTGTTACTCAGGTTCATGAGGTTCAAATACCAGTCTAATTCCATCAAGAATTTGACGAATTCGCTCGGCAGAGAGTGTGCCAATTTTCTCACCTAACTGAGATTTACTGATAGTCAAAATCTGCGATACGTTAACAACACTCTTTTCTGGTAAATCAGCTTCTCCTGCTTCTAACAGGACATTTCCTGGTGAATTCGCCCGTCTGAGATTTGAAGTAAGCACACAAACAACAACCGTATTAATGCGGGAACGATTGAATAAATTGTTTTGAATGATTACATGGGGATGGACATAACCGGGTTCTGAACCTGAAGGCTCATCAAGTTCAATCCAAAAAATATCACCTTGATTTATTACCATTCCCCTTCCACCAGCCTGCGATGAGATCGACTCATCTTGCGAAGCAAAACTTGTTCTTCTTCAGAAAGAGGTGCTTCGCAAGCAGCATTAATTTTTTCTAACAGTTGTTGATTTTCGCGGCGGCGGATAAATTCTTCAAGCGCTATTTCGATCAAAAAACTCTGCGAAATTTGCATTTCGCCAGCTAATGTTTCGGCTTGTTCAAATAGAGATGCGGGCAATGAGATAGCAGTTTTGACAGTTGTCATAGCTTTATACCTTCATTTATTTATATGAGTCTAACTCATAGTATACCTAATCACAATACTCTCCAGCAAACAGACAGAAGAATGAAACCCTTTATTTCGCGGGAGTCGCAGGCTTTGATTCGCCCAACTTTTGCTGCAAAAACTGCCGCGCCACTTGGGCGGCATCCTCCTGTTTTCCATCAACTTGATAGTTGAGTTTCCGCATATCTTCCTCCGAGATTTTGCCGCCCAACTCTGCTAGCACTGGACGCAATTCTGGGTATTTTTCCAAAATTTGCGATCGCACAATCGGAACAGCTTCGTAGGGTGGAAAATAGTTTTTGTCATCTTTCAGGACTACTAAAGCCAAACTTTGAATCAAACCATCCGTCGTATTACCGGCAATCACATCTACTTCTTTTTGTTGCAGCGCTTGATAAAGCAATCCTAACAGCAACTCCTTCGGTTCTTCGGCAAATTTAATCCCGTAAGTTTTAGCTAATCCGGGAAATCCATCTTCTCTCTCTTTGAATTCCGGGCCGAAACCCGCGCGCAATTTTGGTGCAGCTTTTCCTAATTGCGAGAGAGTTTGCAAGTTGAGTTTTTTGGCATCGTCTCCCCGCATAATAATCGCAAAACTGTTATTAAATCCCAGCGGTTCAGTCAATTCTGCTTGAAACTGTTTGGGATATTCTTGTTTGAGGTAATCGAGGACTTTTTGGGAGTCAGAAATTGGCTTTTGTTTGAGAATGTTGGTAAAAGCCGTACCAGTATATTCGACGTACAAGTCGATTTTACCCGTTGCTAGGGATTGATGGCAAAGCGAGCCTCCGAGGTTGAGTTTGCGTTCTACTTTGATATCTGTTTTGGTTTCGATGTGAATAGCTAAAATTTCTGCTAGGATGACTTGTTCTGTAAAGTCTTTCGAGCAAATTACAATTTGTTTTTGAGAACTAGAATTGCAGCTTGTGACTGCAAACAAGCAAAGTAATGATAAACAGGAAGATAAAAAATGGCTTTTTGATATTTTCATTTTTTTATTGTAACATTTATATATATAGATACAGGAGAAAATATGCTATTGAGTGTCAGCGATATTATCCGCCAGCAGCGACAATTTTTTGCGACTGGAAAAACTAAAGATGTGGATTTTCGGATCGAACAACTCAAACATCTCAAAAGTGCGATCGAACTCAATCAATCACGAATAGTCGCTGCTGTCAAGGCAGACTTGAATCGACCGGAGTTTGAGGCTTATTTTGAAATTGCATCGATCGCCGAAGTTAATTATGCCATCAAAAACCTGAAATCTTGGGTAAAACCGAAAAAAGTGCCAACTTCGATCGACCAATTCCCCGCATCAGCCCGCATTTACCCAGAACCTTTAGGCGTAGTTTTGATCGTCGGGCCTTGGAATTACCCGTTTCAGCTCATGATATCACCTTTAGTCGGGGCGATCGCCGCCGGCAACTGCGCCATCCTCAAACCTTCAGAAATCGCCTCGCACACCTCCGAAGTTGTCGCGGATATGATTTCAAAAACCTTCGATCCCGCCTACGTAGCAGCCGTCGAAGGAGGCGTGGAAATCAGCACACAATTGCTAGCAGAAAAATTCGATCACATCTTCTTTACCGGAGGTACAAAAATAGGTAAAATAGTCATGGAAGCTGCGGCCAAACACTTGACACCTGTAACATTAGAATTGGGCGGCAAAAGTCCTTGCATTGTAGACTCAGATATTCAGATTGAATACACCGCAAAACGCATTGCATGGGGCAAATTCATCAATGCCGGTCAAACTTGTATCGCTCCAGATTACCTGTTAGTTGACAAAAAAATTAAACCGGATTTGATGTCAGCAATTAAAACAGCACTTCACGAATTTTACGGCGAAGATCCTCAGCAAAGCCCGGACTATTCGCGAATTATCAATCAGCATCATTTAAAACGTTTGGTAGAGTTTATTAAAGATGGGGAAATTGTCGCGGGCGGCCAAAGTAACGCCGAAGATAGATATATTTCGCCTACGGTAATTGACAAGGTTTCTTGGGATTCGCCGGTGATGCAAGATGAGATTTTTGGGCCAATTTTGCCCGTTTTGGAGTATGATGATTTCGGGGAGGCGATCGCCCAAATCAACGCCCGCCCCAAACCGTTAGCTTTGTATTTGTTCTCGAAGGATAAAGAGAAACAACAGCGAGTTTTGCGCGAAACTTCATCAGGTGGACTTTGTATCAACGACACGGTAATGCAAGTGGGAGTGACAACTTTGCCTTTTGGGGGAGTTGGCGACAGCGGGATTGGAAGTTATCACGGGAAAGCAAGTTTTGATACTTTTTCGCATTACAAAAGCGTGCTGCAAAAGTCTTTTTGGCTGGATTTGAAATGGCGGTATGCTCCCTATAAGGGTAAGTTGGATTTGATTAAAAAGGCGATCGGTTGAGCGCTCGGATAATTGTTTTAATATAATCTGGGTGTAATTTCATCAATATCTACAATACAAATAAGATAGCGGTCTAATTCCGCCCAGATTATAATAGTATTGTCTGGCTATCCAACTTAATACACTGACACTATCTTTTAGCATATTTTCGCTAAACAGCAATTTATGGAATCTTTAGCAAAAGAAAGCTGTGCAGCCTGCCGCCGAAACTCTCCCCGCGTCACAGCTTACGAAATTGTCCAACTCAAACATCAAATTCCCGACTGGAATTTTATCGAAAAAAATGGCGTTCCCCAGTTAGAACGCACCTACAAATTCCCGGATTTCAAAAGTGCGATTGCCTTTACAAACAGCATCGCCGAAGCCGCAGAAACTGAAGGACATCACCCGGCGCTGTTAACCGAGTGGGGGAAAGTTACCGTTACTTGGTGGACTCACGCGATTTCTGGATTGCACCGCAATGATTTTATCATGGCGGCGAAAACAGATGCGATCGCCAATCAATTCCTAACCTAAAATCAGATTTATCGGCTGACAATAGTCTCAGAAATCATCGCTCCGGGCGCTGGTGAATGCGATTGATTTGTCTTCAAAAACTCCAGATTTAGCCGGTAGCCGACATTTCGCACAGTTTGAATTAGGCTCGGTTGTCGCGGGTCGATTTCGATTTTTTTACGCAAAGAGAGTACGTGAGTGTCGATCGTCCGGGGGTTGTCAATAGCATCAGGCCAGGCCCGGCGCAACAAATCCGATCGCGACAGCGGCACTCCGCCAGCTTGAGCCAGCACGTACAGCAGGCTGAATTCTTGAGGAGTCAGCTCGATGTTTTCCTCGTACAATCTGACTCGGCGCTGCACCAAATCAATTTTTAGCAGCCCGCATTCCAGCATCGCCGGCGGTATCATCGTGCGGTTGCGGCGCATCAGAGCCTCCACTCTGGCCATAAACTCTTGCATCCCAAACGGTTTAGTCAGGTAATCGTCAGCCCCCGACTTCAAACCTTCCACAATATCCGCTTCCGTATTCCGCGCCGACAGCATCAAAATCAGCGATTGCTGCTGCTTCCCCAGCCAGCGACAAAATTCTAAACCGTCCCCATCGGGCAATTGGGCATCCAGAATGACTAGGGTTGGCTGACGGCTGAAAAATATTTCCCTAGCGTGACTGATATCCGCCGACTGGTGCACCCAGTGACCGACTTGCTGTAAATGCCAGCCCAAGAGCGATCGCAGGTGCGGATTTCCTTCAACAATCGAAATACTTACAGATCCCACAGCGGCGAGCTTCCCTTATCACTAATGGCTACCAGGTTAACAGAGCTTTTGTCAAGGTTTTGTAACCATCGCTACTCAAGCCTTAGCTCTATTTATAGAGGGGAACAAACCGATAGTATGAATTTTAAAGATTTTGTCAAGTTGGGATCGTCAGCCCGCAGAAAGGTTAAATCATTCTGGCGGTGAGTTTACAATAAAAATAAGACAGCCTACAGCCGATCGACCCTATGCCCCAACCACCTGCTTTTACCGAACCCCGCGACAGGGCCCCTAGTGCTAGGAGGTTGACAAATCGCGCAACAGAAACTAAAATTCCTCCAACCGTTCGCTCGGTAGCCGGAACACTCACCCAGTACGATCGTCAAATTCACCAACATCCCGACTCTACTAAACGCGCAGCGAATTATTTAGGTGCGCGCAAAAAAGTCCAGCCACTGCATTGCAGCGAGTGAAATTTTTTATGGAGGGTAGCCTGTTGAGCAGGGTAAAAACTTTTATTTAGCAATTGCCTCTGTTCTGAGCAACAAGCCCAGCCATCGAGGCCATTCCTAAATCCCGCCGTCATTATACACCACAAAGGATTTCTAACTCACACCATGCTACAAGATACCCAAACAATCCGGCACTACCAAAAACTCACCGACGCCCTCGTCGAAATGTGGAATAGAGGTTATCGTTTCGATGAGTTGCGCCTTTACTTAGATGGCTACCTCGCAGCCCTGCGACATTGTAACAGCCTGGAACCCTATCTGATTCACAGATTAGAGGAAGAAGCAGCGCGTTACATTCACGATCCGTCAAATTTTGAAATGCCACAGACACAGACACAAACTGAAGCAGACTACTATTAATCCCAAATTCGGTTTAATCAACTCGCTAGGTTTGTATTGAGGATTTTAGCTCTCTCTTGAGCAGTTTAATCAATCAGGATTAAAGTCCTTGCTACAAACAGCAGGTAATTAATCGGACATGGTATGAAAATCAGGAAGTTGCAAGCTGTTGCTGCAAAGTAGATATTGAGTAGGGTGAGGCCGTGTCCGGTCAATTAAATCACAAAAACGGTTCGCTTCCTTCGTAGTGCGGACTTTAGCCCACTCCAATTTGCGGACTAAAGTCCGCACTACGAACTAATTTTAGAGCGATCGACCGGACATGACATGAGTTAGAAGTTTAGGAAAGTTTTGAGTTCCGAACTAAGAATTATTTAAGTCTTTAACTCAAAATTTAAAACTCCTGCACTTGCGTGCGCTGTTCGGGTTCCAAGCAATCTCAAAACATTCCCTTCCTTGGAGTTAAGAAGCCAAAGCAACTTCTACAATTTCTTGCAATTCGCCCTTTTGATACATCTCGATCATAATATCCGAGCCGCCAAGAAACTCGCCGTTGATATAAACTTGGGGAATTGTCGGCCAGTTGGAATACTCTTTAACGCCTTGACGAATTTCTTGGTCTGCTAACACATCTACAGTTTCGTAAGGCACTCCCAAAGTATTTAGAATTTGCACCACGGTATTAGAAAAACCGCACTGGGGCATTAATTTATTGCCCTTCATAAACACCATGATTTTGTTTTGCTTAACCAAGCCGTCAATTCTTTCCTGTGCTGTAGTCATGGTAGCTCCTAATATTGTTTGAATTTTTTTAAACGTTGACAGTTTTTTCTCAGGGCGCAGAAACCTGGTTTTTGGAGAAAATTTCTCGTTAAAACCATAGATTCCGGTTAACAAAACTGGTTTCTTTGGTTTCCAATTGTTTCTCTAGCAACTCTTGACACAAGCACAAACTTGTGATTTTCAGAGAGCAGCTCAACAATTAAGCCACTGGACTTTTCGCTGCCCATTCTGCAGGAGTTAAGGTTTCCAAGGCCAAAGCGTGGATAGCTTCACTAGCCATTGCCTGTTTGAGAGCGCCGTAAACCAGTTGGTGCTGCTTTACTCGACTTTTGCCTTCAAAGGCGGCAGAGACTACTCTCGCCTGGTAGTGGTCGCCGCCGCCGGTCAAATCGTCCACTTGTATCTTAGCGTCGGGCAATTCTGCCTTAATCATTTCTGCTACTTGAGACGGTGTAACCATTGGTATTTGTGATAAAGGGCTATATTGAGTATTTTAGTGGAACTATTTGTTAGACGATCGCGGTTGATTTGCAGCAGGCCGCGGATAGGGCGCATCCACAAAACCCAATTCTAGTAGCTGCTGGTAAGCTTTTTTGCCCAAGTCGCGAGTTGGCTGCTGCGATCGAATAATCTGAATCAGTAGGGGGACAGCCAGTTCCGGCTTGTTTTGCGCCCGGTGTACCAAAGCCAGCCGGTAGGTAGCTTCGTCGCGCATTTGGGCTGTTTCCACAGCTTTGGTGCGGTTGCTGTCGGCCAAGCGGACATCAATTCCAGCAAAACTGCTGCTGAGTTGTTGGTAGAAGTTGGATAGTTGATTGAAAATTTGGCGGGATTCTTGGAGCTTTTGAGCGGCGACAGTATAATTTTGACTGGAAATAGCACCGCTGGCTTCTGTCATCAAGCGCTGACCTCCGGCAACGCTCAGCAGGCTGCTGTCTTGGGTCAGAGGGCGGAGGTTGTTGGGGTCTGTGGGGTCGTCGGCGGGATCGACTTGCTGTTGGTTATCTGGCCGAGAAGGTTGTTGTGCTTGGGCTTGGAGCGGTTGCAACAGGGTCAAAAGTGCGATCGCCCCGATCGTCATCCGGGCAGTGAAGCGAAGCCAGCAAACAGTTCCAGAATATACCATGAAATTACTTTGCGCCCAGCGCACTTTAAAAAGATATTTAGCTTGAGCCGATCTTACCATTGGCGATCGCAACCGGCTAAGTATACACCAATTTTGTGTAAATGTCAAAGAGGGCGATCGGGCAAAAGGCTCTTTTGGAAAAATGAGAGTAGAGACTTGACAGCAAGTTCTCGTTGTGAGAACATGGAGGTGTCGTGTAAAAACGGTACCCGAATGAAACTAAAGTCCATAAGAAATCTTCTGAGTGCGATCGAACCCTACGGTGAGGTCTCAAGTGCGATCGCAGCCTGGTGCAAGGTCATGGAAGACAACGATTGGAAATCGCCAGAAGATATCCGACAGGGGTATTCTAAATCGGTCGATCGAGTCTGTGGATATACGATATTTAATATTAAAGGCAATCAGTATAGATTAATTGTACAAATTAACTATAGCACCGGATATGTACTTTTTAAGAAATTTTTAACCCATGCCGAATATAGCAAAATTAACTGGAATGATGAAAATGAAGTCAAGCAAAAAATAGGTTGATCATCCAGTAAATACATCGGCAATTATTACAGACTATCTGATGTCTTCAATAAATTTAAAAAATCACTTTAATGGTTAAAAGCATGATACATAGAAACAAACACCCACCTTCTATTTGAGAACCCTGTCTAAGTAAGCAAGCAAAGGAATGAGAAATGAGCATCACAATTGAAAAAACAGCTTACGGTCAACTGCTGGCGAAATCACAGCCTAAGCCAATCCTGAACGAAGAAGATTACGATCTTGCGCTTGCAGAATTAGGCTCTCTGATGTCTAAGGAAGAATTAACACTAGAAGAAGAAACTTTACTGAGTCTCTGGGGGCTGTTGATCGAAGAATACGAATCAAAATATTACCCAATTCCAGAAGCGACTCCCCAGGATGTTCTATTGCATCTCATGGAAGTTCGCGAACTCAAACAAGCCGATTTAGTGGGTGTGATTGGTTCCAAAGGAGTAGTCTCTGAGGTAGTTAATGGAAAACGGGCGATTAGCAAGGCGCAAGCTAAGGCGCTGGGAGAATTCTTTAATGTTAATCCTAGCGTGTTTATTTGAGATAAGAGATAAGACGGCGGTTGAAACCGCTTCTACAAAGACAAAACCTGCCTCCGCAGGTTGAAGAGACTAGGCGGTTTCAAACACCCGTTATTCTGCATCAAAATTAAACAGGAACATTTCTGATGGTACAACCAAGCAAACCAACCTCCGACACTCTCCAAAACTATCAAGGTATTGGAGTTCCCGAAGAAAGTCTGGCAGTGATTTTGCAGCGGGGCGGCGATGAATTGCTGCTGTCAAAAGTTCCCAATCGCTTTACAGTCCGCCCATCATTAATAGCATCAGCCTCAAACAATTGGGTTGCCACAACTAAGGCAAAACTCAACCGCCGCATCGGGCAAAGTAATCTCGAAGAGTATCTCGTCGGGCCAGAAAACCTAGATGCAGCAATGCAAGCAGCCCGGGCTAGCGATGCTGTAGCTTTTGCCAGCCATGTTTATTGTCCGGCGAACAATCCGAGTACATTCTTTTATTTGACAGACCAAATTACTATTCAATTTGGCGAACAAGTAGACGAACTATCGCGAAAGTCGATCGCCCTTGCAGCAAATTTAACAATCGTCCGGCCAGTCTCAGGAATTCCCAACACCTTTGTCTGTGAAGTCAACAAACAAGCAACAGAAAACCCGGTCAAAATTGCCAACCGCCTGACAAGATATCCCGAAGTTCTGATCGCTGAACCCAATATTTTAGTAGAAACTCAGCAGCATTATAAACCCCGCGATCCGTTTTATCCCCAACAGTGGTATCTCAACAACCGAGGCGGCAACGAACTTGTCGGCGACGCTCAAATTTATGCAGAAGCGGCTTGGGATATGACTCGCGGCGCGCGATCGATCGTAATTGCGATCGCCGATGATTCAGTAGACTTGACACATCCCGATTTTCAAGGCCAAGGCAAAATCGTCTCACCCATCGATTTCAAAGACGGCGACACTTCCCCGATGCCCGTTGCCGAATCGGACAACCACGGCACAAGTTGCGCCGGTGTCGCCGCAGCAGAAGAAAACGGCAAAGGCATTGTCGGAGTCGCCCCCGGATGCGCCCTGATGCCCATCCGTACTAGCGGTTTTCTCGATGACGAGTCGATCGAAAAAATATTCAATTGGGCAGTGGAAAAAGGCGCAGCCATCATCTCTTGCAGTTGGGGCCCAGGGGCAGTTTACTATCCCCTTTCCCTGCGCCAGAGTGCCGTCATCACCAAAGCCGCCACCAAAGGGCGGGGCGGCAGAGGCTGCGTGATTCTGTTCGCTGCGGGCAATGCCAACCGCCCTGTCAACGGTACTGTAGATGAGAAAGGCTGGCCGAATAACATTTTGGGCGATCGAACTAATTGGCTGGCAGGATTTGCCGTGCACCCCGATGTGATTGCGGTGTCTGCTTCCACTTCCCTCAACAAAAAAGCAGCCTACAGCAATTGGGGCAATAGCATTTCGGTGTGCGCCCCCAGCAACAACGCGCCGCCGGGAACTTGGCTGCCAGAAACCGGATTTATTGCGACTGCGCCGGAAGTGACGCAGTATTTGCCCGGTTTGGGGGTGTTTACTGCCGATCGAGTCGGTGTTGCCGGCTACGATCAGGGGGACTACACGAATACCTTTGGCGGCACTTCCAGCGCCACTCCAGTAGTCGCTGGAGTGGCAGCTTTAGTGCTTTCTGCCAACCCCCGTTTGACGGCGCGGGAAGTGCGGGGAATTCTCGAACAAACTGCTGACAAAATTGTCGATTCCCAGCCCGATCCGCAGTTGGGAAATCGGATGGGAAATTACGATCCTAACAGCCGCCGCAGCGATTGGTTCGGTTACGGAAAAGTGAATGCTTTAAAAGCGGTGCAAGCTGCGGTGAGAAAGGGCGGCGGCAATCCGAATATTGGCGGTGCGAGGTTTAGCGATATTTCTGGACATTGGGCGGAGAACTTTATTGAGGCTTTGGCTGCGGGGAATATAATTAGCGGTTTTCCTGACGGTTCTTTTAAACCTGATGACTGTTTAAATCGCGCTCAATATGCGGCGCTTTTGGTGAGTGCGTTTAGTCCTATTCCAAAGCGGTTGGCGACAAATTTTATTGATGTTTCTGCTAGTTTTTGGGCGAGAAGTGCGATCGAACGGGCGAATCGGGCGGGGTTTTTGTCTGGGTTTCCGGGGTTGAAGTTTGGCCCGAATCAGAATTTGACTAAGACTGAGGCGATCGTATCTTTGGTTAACGGTTTGGAACTTAAGGGCGGCAATCCCGATGTTTTGAAAGTTTACAGCGATCGATCGCAAATTCCTAATTTTGCTTTAAGCGCCGCAGCCACAGCAACTGCTTTGAAGATTGTAGTAAACTATCCGGCGCGCGATCGGCTGTCACCGCAGCGGGACATTACCCGCGCCGAGATTTCGGCTTTGATTTACCAGACGTTGGTGGCAATTAATCGCGCAAAGGCGATCGATTCTCCGTACATTGTCTAGCCAAAAACAGTAAAACAGGTTCGTAGTATTCGTAGGGTGCGTCGCCATGAAAAATTTCTCAATTCAATCGACTATTTCACAGCGACGCACCTTACACATGGGATAGAAAAAATAACCCAACAATTGTTTTGTATCACGAGTTTTTATAAATGATATTAATACTATTTTTACAAAATTTTACCGTTTTTTATTGAGTTAGTTTGCACGAACTTTGTTTGTAAGGTGCGTCGCTTTAAGATGGTCGATATTTAGCTAGAATTTTCTGAGGGCGACACACCCTACAACTCTCTTTTTCGGACTAAAGTCCGCACTACAAACCAATTTTTTCGTTCAAGAAAATATCTGCGTCTATCTGCCTTTAATCTGCGGTTACTCTATTAATTAAACTTTCACCCTCGCAAATCCCCCAAAGCTTTCAATGCAAATTGTGGCAAAGCCAACATCCTACGCCAGCGCCAAGGTTCTTGATAAAGCCGGTACAACCATTCTAAATGATTGTCGCAAAACCAAGCCGGCGCGCGGTCTTTGGTTCCCGCCCAAATATCGAAACTGCCGCCAACTCCTACCCAAATAGAGTGCGGACAAAGGTGTCGGTTTTCCGCAATCCAAAACTCTTGGCGAGGCACTCCCAAGCCGACAAAAATCAGTTTTGGCTGCATTTTTTTCAGGCTTTCACGGAAGTCTTTTTCTTCGTCTGCCGTCAGATAGCCGTGTTGAGAAGCAATTGACAAGCCGTTAACTTTTTGCTGCCAAGTTTCTGCCGCCTTCGCTGTCACTCCGGGGGCACCTCCAAAGAAAAATATCGGTTCGGAATCGGGCAATTTTCCCGCCTGTTGCAGCAGCGATTCTGCTAGTTCAATTCCCGGATAGCGCTTTGCCGGTTTGCCCCGCATTCGCAAGTACAGCACTACTCCCGAACCGTCTGGAATCACGAGTTCTGCAGAGCGAATTACATCGCCTAATGCCTGATTTTTCTCGGCTTGCATTGCCATTTCAGCATTTAGCGTCACGACGTGACTTCCTAACCCTTGATGCAGGCGCTGCATCAGCCAACCTGCGTAATCGTCTAATATGTGAACTGGTAGTCCCAGCACTGAAAATTGCGGGCGCGATCGATCCATATTTCTTTCTGTGAGATTTCTACACACCTAGTTATTTAAATTAGCTTAGTTTGGCGATCGATGCTAGACTACTTTTGAACGAAAAAAATCCGGTTTGTGCCACAAAGATTTTGGTAAGTCATCATTCCGTGGCCCAGGAACCGTTTTTTTGTACGCGACGCGCCAGTCCATTAGAGTTAGGCTGCTAAGTGCGATCGCTCATTAACGTTCAATTTTCTTGACAGAGCCGTCAGCGTACCATTCCATCGGCACGAGTTCAATTTTACCATTAACCTTCACTGTAGAGTAGACAATTTTTACAAAAGGAACGCGGTTATTATTGTTGTTGTTGCGGCTGGACATGACAATCACCTTGTTTTGTTGTTTGCAGAATCGGAGCAGTGATAGAATCTCTGATATATTTAAAAGTCTATTCACCGCAATTGAACTCGCATCAGGAAAACCAAGGAAAACGAAATGGCGATCGCAACAAAAGAGCGACAAACGAAGTTAGATCATTACTACCAGCAAATCAAAAACGTCATCCTCAAGCGCCAGAACCCAATTACCGGCTTGCTTCCGGCGAGTACCGCCGTTAACGCTCACGGCGACTACACCGATGCTTGGGTGCGGGATAACGTGTACAGCATTCTCGCAGTTTGGGGTTTGGGTTTAGCTTACCGCAAAATTGACGGCGATCGCGGTAGAACCTTTGAACTCGAACACAGCACAGTCAAATTGATGCGCGGCTTGCTGTTTGCAATGATGCAGCAATCGAGCAAAGTCGAACGTTTTAAAAATACTCAGTTGCCGCTAGATGCCCTGCACGCTAAATACAATACTCAAACTGGTAGTATTGTTGTTGGCGATGACCAATGGGGACATTTACAGTTAGATGCTACATCTATATTTTTGTTAATTCTTGCTCAAATGACGGCTTCGGGATTGCATATAATTTTTACAATCGATGAAGTCAATTTTGTGCAAAATTTAGTCTACTACATTGGTAGAGCTTACCGCACTCCCGATTACGGAATTTGGGAAAGAGGCAATAAAGTTAATCGCGGCAATGCAGAATTAAATGCTAGTTCGGTTGGCATGGCAAAAGCAGCGCTGGAAGCAATCAATGGATTGGATTTGTTCGGAGTTAACGGTTCTCAAACATCAGTGATTCACGTTTTGCCGGATGAAATTGCCAGAAGTCGCGTAACTTTGGAATCGCTTTTACCTCGCGAATCTAGTTCAAAAGAAGTAGATGCAGCTTTATTGAGCGCGATTAGTTTTCCGGCTTTTGCTGTGGAAGATAAAGAATTAGTAGAACGAACTAGAAATAAAATAATCGACAAATTGCAAGGCAATTACGGCTGCAAGCGGTTTCTGCGGGACGGACACCAAACAGTTTTGGAAGATGTCGATCGCCTGCATTACGAACCGACAGAATTAAAGCAGTTCGAGCATATAGAATGCGAGTGGCCGCTATTTTTCACTTATTTGTTCTTGGACGGGATATTTGAGGGAAATCAAGCCCAAGTCGAAGAGTACCAGCAGCGTCTGGAATCTCTAACAGTCGATCGCGCTGGTTTGCCACTTCTACCAGAATTGTACTACATCCCCGCCCAAAATATAGAAGCAGAAAAATTAAATCCCCGCAGCCAGCAGCGCCTACCAAATGAAAATATTCCCCTAGTTTGGGCGCAAAGTTTGTATTTTCTCGGTCAATTACTCAACGAAGGATTAATCGCAGTTGGCGATATTGACCCCTTGGGAAGACACCTGTCAGTGGGCGGGCACAGAGAACCTTTAGTGCAAATTGCCCTGTTAGCTGAAGACAAAGATTTGCAAGCAGAATTAGCCACCAACGGTATTGCAGCGCAAACTCCAAAACAGGTAGAACCAATTCAAGTCCGCCAAGCCAAAGAATTATCCGCTATTTACGCGGAGATTGGACGCAACGATTCACTAGGCTTAACAGGCCGCCCCGTGCGCCGTTTGCGGAGTTTGACGACTTCCCGGGTGTTCAAAATTCGCGGAGAGGCGATCGTATTTCTTCCCTCATTCTTGGACAGAGAAGAATTTTACCTAACTCTAGACTACCATTTTCTAGTATCTAAAATTCAAAGCGAAATAGCTCACATTCACCGCCACTGGTATCAGTTGGGACGACCCACGGTAACGCTGATGCTGACTCACGCGATGCTCGAAACCGGCCGCGAAGCACTGCTGGAATTGATGAAGCAACTCCGCGACGGAAACTCAGGAAATACGCCGGTCAAACTCGGAAATCTTAACCAGTTAATGCTGACTGCTGGCACAGAGAGAATTGATTTTATTCAATATTTTGAATTTACTGAATCTCCAGTGACAGGTGCAGTAGAAACCCCCACCTATCTGAGTTACAATCCCGAAAATACTTGGCCTTTGGGTCACACTCAAGAATTTAAATTAGAGTGCGAAACTAATCCTCAATTATTGCTCACTAGCCTGCGAAACTCAGAGAATTTGTACGAACAAATTGAGTTGCTGCACACGCTGATTCGCCTCAAAGGATTAAACTTTGATACAGGATTTGGCGGCGCGGAAGCAACTGTTGAAGTTGTGGATTTACTCAACGAAGTTTATACGAAAGCTGGAGAAAGTTCGCAATCAAAAATTCAATGGGCCGTTGTCCGTCACGCTGCTGGATTGCTGGACAAAGTTGATATTAGCTTGTCGGATGCGGTAACAGACATTTTGGTGAAGCAAAAACAGATTGCTGTGGGGAAAGCCTACAGCGAAGATTCGCTGATTTCGCGGCCTGGTTCTTACACGGAAATCATGGACAAAATTCGCGAATTCTGTGGAGAAGACGTTCGCGATAGAGTTCTCACTCAAGAAATTCTGATTTACTTAGGCTTGCTAATTAAAGCCGAACCGCAGTTATTTAAAGGGTTGCTGACTTTGAGAGTGAGTTACTTTATTTTGCTGTTAACTAGCGAATTAGCCCGTGAATTGCGAGTTACGCAAAATGAAGCTTACGAATATTTAATGCAGCTAAGTCCCTTTGAAATTAAAAATCGCCTGCGCCAAGTATTGGCAGAATATGAGGAAATGAATCAAATCCTCAAACAGCAAGAATCACTGCGTGTCAAACAGCCGGAAAAAGATATTGAATGGGTAGTCGCGCCCGTGTTTGAGGAACCAAAAATGCCTGCGGGTGGATGGCGGCGCAAGCGGCAAATGGAGGGTGCAGTCAACCGCGTACCGAAGGATTTTTATCCGAGTGTTTGGGGATTGTTGCGGCACTGCAAAGGCTTGATTATTGGCGATAAATTAGAGCGTCGAAATCGCTTAGATAGCGATATTATTTTAGCGGAAATGACCCCAGGCGAAAAGAATTTTGCGCTGCAAATCGAGCATTTGCTAAACAAAATTGTAGCGCCGGAATACCGACAAGTCAATATTGAGGCGCTGATGGAGTTGGCGGCGATCGCGCAGCGCAACCCAGAATTGAAAGTAGAAGAATACATTGTTTTAGATGTATTAGTGGGTCACGCGGTGCGGCTGAATTGGCTGGGAAGACACTCGGAAAGAGCAGATAAGTACGATGAAGATAAGGCGGCGGCGTGGCAAGGTTTTTACAATACTTCGCCCTACGTTTGCGCGAGTCACGTACTGGATGCTTTCCGTTTCTTGACGAAGTTTGGATAGATAGTCTTGGACGCAGAGGTAGTCAGAAACCGGGTTTTTTACAAAAATCTTTCTTGTTACCCGCAGATCGAGTAAAAACCAGGTTTTTTTGGTTTTGTCGTTCATCAAAACAAATTTTCGTTCACAAATACAGTCAACCAAATATTTTCAGTAAAATAATGCCAGCTATTAGTTCAATTACCCGCGCAATTATCAAAGCATACTTAGAAGTTTTTATCGAAAATCTTGTCAATGAATACAGAGGACGGCTAATACCAAAACTTGATATTCCAGCAGCATATTTATCATGCAAGTCCTCTAAAGGTCAATTGAAACCGTTTCAGGCTGCTATTATGCCGTCAGAGTTGCTGCGAATTAACGAATTTGAAAGAGGTTTTAGTAGCGGTTTGGGTACAACCTATGAAGAATGTGCAAAACTCATTGCTTTGGAACATCACCAAGAAGCAAACAGAAGCTATGAAATTACTGGCGAAGTTAGCATTGAGGCTATCAATGAAATTGAGCGTCAGATAGCGCTATTTGAGCAGTCAGCAGACAAAAATGCCAATAAACCTAGTTTTGACGAAATGATCCAAGCTGTTCTTGATGCTCAAAAAAACAATCATTTAGTTAGGCGATCGGTCAAAGCAGATTTGTACGTGCTTGCCCGTGACGGGAGAAAATTTTTCTTTGAAATTAAAGGGTCAAAACCCAACAAAGGACAATGCTTGGAGGTAATTCAACGACTGCTGAGGTTTCATTTACTGTGTGGAGAGTATCGCCCTGATGCTCAATCTTACTATGCTATGGCTTACAATCCTTACGGCCCAAATCGTTCTGATTATAAATGGTCAGTGGCAAGGAAGTACACGCCTTTCGATCAAGCTATAATTATGGGACAGGAGTTTTGGAATATCATAGGAGGAGAGACTGCCTATGAAGAACTTTTGGATATATATCAAGAAGTCGGACGGGAGAAGGGTAAGTATATGCTTGATGCTCTTGCTTTTGGATTTTAGTAAAGCACAAATTTCTTCTCAAGCTTCTCTTTTCATTTAAGTAATATGTAAAGCCTAGTTGAGCAATAGTCCAGACTGTTTTGAGTTCCTAGGCTGAAACCATCGATTTTCCGTTGGTAGCGAACTTGCCGAATTGCCTTAAAACCCTTATTCTACGGTTGGCAATCAAAAACTGTCCGAAGTATTGGTTTAGGAGAAATAAAAGTGTCAGAGCAACTTCATGAATTATTAGCATTTGTTTTAGAAAAAGAAGTAGGACTCCCTGCCAGCAAGTCTCGCTCTTTCGCCAGTCACTTTGCGGAGTTAGAAGAATTTTTAAACTTACAAGCAGAAATACTCAGAAACGGCATCAGCAGCATCTCTGGCAAAAGACTGCTCAGATTTACTTCCGATGAGATTGAACGCATTTTAGCATTGACATCTTCAGATAAGCTTTCGCTGCAACTTACTATAGCCGAAAATTTTATAGCTAGTATCTGTCGGGACTTCACAAGGCGACAGTTAGCTATGGTTGACAATCTAACTTTAGAAAAAATTCATCCCAATCCATTTTTAATTAGGGCGTTAAATCTTGATACTCCAGCAGAAGTTGTCAGACTTAATGTTTATATGGCGGCTACTAGGTTTATTGTTACTTCTATGGGGTTTTTTATTGAAAAACTATTGATATCTTGCTCTGAAAGTGCAGAAAGTCCGCCCGGTAAGTCAGGATGGGATGCAATTAAAACTACCAGTGATGGCGATCGCTGTTGGATACAGGTCAAAAGCGGCCCGAATGATATGGATAAAGACCAGATAGTATATTGGGCTGACAAAATTCAGGAAAAAATTAATGCAGGCGATCGCGCTTATATTGGTATAGCTTACGGCAAGAGAACTAATAAGACTGTAACTTTTGGTCTGCTGAAGCAACTTCTGCCGAATTCTGAAATGAGCACTTTGATCGGTCGAGAACTGTGGGATTTTGTCAGTGAAGATACTGATTTTACTGTAAATTTGTTTGAAGTTTTGCGTCAATCTGCCAGTCAAGTTTTAGCACAAAGTTCTATTGCTGATGCTATAGAAAGGTGTAGCGATCGACTAATCGATCGATTTATCGGCAAGTACGGCGAGGGAAGTCAAGGTGTTTTTAACTACATAGCAGATATATTTTGATTTACAAGTTTGCAGTAGCCCAGAAGCGCTACTGCAAACCCCAAACTACAAAACTCCTTTAGAACTCGGAATCCCACTGGCGCGCCGGGGGTCGATTTCCACCGCCATCCGCAGAGCTCGCGCAAAGGCTTTGAACGCGGCTTCTACAATGTGATGAGAATTGCCGCCCTGCAACTGTCGAATGTGCAGTGTCATTTGAGTGTGGTTCACTACCGCTGAAAAAAACTCTCTGACTAACTCGGTGTCGTAGGTGCCGATCCGCTGGTTGGGAATTTCTAAGCTGTAACTTAGGTGAGGCCGTCCCGAAAAGTCTAAGACTACTTCAATTAATGCTTCATCTAACGGGGCGATGAAGTGGCCGAAGCGAGAAATGCCCGATCGATCCCCGACAGCTTTTGCCAGCGCTTGGCCTAACGTAATTCCCACATCTTCGTTCGTGTGGTGGTCGTCAATCTCCAAATCCCCGATCGCCTGTACGTCCAAATCGATCAATCCGTGAGAAGCAATTTGATGCAACATATGGTCTAAAAACGGAATCCCCGTAGACGCTTTGCAAGTTCCCACACCGTCGAGATTGAGGCTGGCGGTGACATCCGTTTCCAGTGTCGTGCGTTTCACCAACGCGGCCCTAGCTGGTTGAACCGAATTTGCAGGAGGTACTGGAGGGCGATCGATTATTTCCATAATTCCCAATTTGTCATTCATAGTTATTGTTGATAATTAGTAATTTGGGATTAGCACTTTTGTAGCGGACAACGGACAGTTATTGACAGTTGACTGTTGGCAAATCTTGCTGTCAACTGTTAACTGACAACTGTTAACTGTTAACTGACAACTGTTAACTGACAACTGTTAACTGTTAACTGACAACTGTTAACTGTCAACTGTCAACTGTTAACTGTTAACTGACAACTGTTAACTGACAACTGTTAACTGTTAACTGACAACTGTTAACTGTCAACTGTCAACTGTTAACTGTTAACTGACAACTGTTAACTGTCAACTGTCAACTGTCAACTGTCAACTGTCAACTGTCAACTGTCAACTTTTAGCTACATTCCCATGATTTCGTAACCAGCATCGACATATAAAACTTGACCCGTAATCCCGCTAGAGAGATTGCTGCACAGAAAAGCCGCAGCATTTCCCACTTCCTGCTGAGTCACAGTCCGCCGCAGCGGGGCCACTTCCTCAACGTGGTGGATCATGTCCAGAATGCCGCCGACTGCTGACGAAGCCAGAGTGCGAATCGGGCCCGAAGAAATCGCATTTACCCGAATATTTAACGGGCCGAGTTCCGCCGCCAGATAGCGAACATTCATCTCCAGAGCTGCCTTAGCAATGCCCATCACATTATAATTAGGAACTACCCGCACGCCGCCCAAATAACTCAGCGTGATAATGCTGCCGCCCTCCGCCATCAGCGGTTTAGCCGCAGCACAAAGCCGCACCAGCGAGTAAGCGCTAATATCCAAAGCATTGGAGAAGCCTTGGCGGGAGGTGTTGGTGAAATCTCCTGAAAGTTCGTCCTTGCCGGCAAAGGCCAAACAATGAACCAGGATATCTAACTTGCCCCACTTGTCGGCGATGGTTTGAAAAGTAGACTCGATTTCGATCTCGTTTTGGACATTGCAGGGCAAATACAGGCTGGGATTGAGCGGTTCGACAAGTTCGGCGACTTTGCGCTCGTGCTTGCCTTTTTCATCCTTCAAAAAAGTGATGCCGAGGTTGGCCCCTGCTTTGTGGAGCTGCTGAGCTATGCCCCAGGCGATCGAGCGATTGTTGGCAATGCCCGTAACAAGAGCATTTTTTCCGGTCAAATCTATCATCTGTATTTCTTCTCGAAGCAACTTGCACCGTTCTCGTGGGCTATATCCGACAACTCCGCCAGTTTAGACACAACTGATTCAGATTTAACTGATTGACAGACAATTGAGACACAATTGAGATTAATTTGGTTGTGGATCTAAATGGGCGGAATTGAAAAAGTTAAGAGAATGGCTAGATTTAATATCATACAGCGTGTGTTTAACTTAACATTAGATGGCTGTAACAGAATCCCTGGACATTGGAGGTTGGTCAGTATATTTACTCAATAAGCTTAATCGGCAAGTTACAAACTATTGATTACTACAAAGGATCTAGTCGTGACACATGATAGACCGCTAGCAGCCGTGTTCCGCCAAATCAGCGGCGGGGCGTTTCCACCCATTGTGGAAAACTTTGAACGGGGCAAGACAATTTTTTTCCCTGGAGACCCGGCTGAGCGCGTCTACGTTCTGCTTAGAGGTGCTGTGAAGCTCTCTAGGGTTTATGAAGCAGGCGAAGAAATTACTGTGGCGCTCCTGCGGGAAAACAGCGTGTTCGGCGTGCTGTCTCTGATTACGGGACACCGCTCGGACAGATTTTACCACGCGGTAGCGTTTACGCCGGTAGAATTGATCTCGCTGCCGATCGAACAAGTCGAGAAAGCTCTCAAGGAAGACGCAGAATTGCCTATGGTTTTGCTGCGGGGACTTTCTTCTCGGATTTTGCAAACGGAGATGATGATCGAAACCCTCGCACACCGAGATATGGGTTCGAGACTCGTCAGCTTTTTGCTGATTCTGTGCCGGGATTTTGGCGTGCCCGGTACGGATGGGATTACGATTGATTTGAAGCTGTCCCACCAGGCGATCGCCGAAGCGATCGGCTCGACGCGGGTAACTGTGACTCGTTTGCTGGGGGATCTCAGACAAGAAACTATGATCTCGATCCACAAGAAAAAGATCACTGTCCACAACCCGGTGGCCTTAAGCCAGCAATTCACTTGATGCCGAGAAAGTATAGGATTTTGGATTTTGGATTTTAGATTCAATCCAAAATCCACCATCCTAAATTTAAAATCGGAATGACTGCTGGATACATCTTGGTATTTGTAATTTTAGTGTTGGGGGGTACGATCGCGACTGTCAGCGATCGTCTTGGGACGAAAGTCGGCAAGGCAAGGTTGAGTTTGTTCAAACTTCGCCCCCGCGACACTGCTGTTGTGGTGACAGTGATGGCCGGCAGCATTCTGTCAGCAATTACTTTGGCCATTTTGTTTGCTACCAGCAAGCCTCTGCGAACCGGGGTTTTTCAAATAGACGAGATTCAAAAAAGGCTCAACCAAGCCCGCAGAGAACTCAAAGAAACCACTCAAGAAAAAAATCGAGTTGAAACTGAATTAAATGGAGCCAAAACCGCTCAAGCGCAAGCTAAAGCCAATTTAGAGCAAATTAATCAATCGCTCCAAACTGCTAATGCCGAGCAAGCCCGGACAGAAAAAAAATTAAACTCGCTGCGGGCCCAGCTCAACAGCGTGCAAGCAGCGAAGTCTAAAACCCAAGAGCAGTTAAGTCAGGTAGAAGCAGCTAAATCGGACACGGAAGAACAGCTTGCTAGCGTGGAAGCTGCTAAATCTCGCACCGAAGCACAGTTGAAACTGGTTGAAACTGCCCGATCGACCACAAGAGCTCAGCTCGATCGCACTGAGAACCAATTGAAAACAGTTTCCGATCAAAAAACAGCTTTGAGATCGGAAATCGCCCAACTGCAAGGGGAACGCCAACAGTTAATTGAGCAGCGAGAGCAGGTGAAAGTTCAAATTGCCCAGCGCGATCGAGAAATTGCCAAGCGAGACGCAGAAATTGCCCAGCGGCAGGAAGAAGTTGCCAAGCGAGATGCAGAAATTGTCAATCGCAACGAACTAATTTCCCAGCGGGACAAGGAAATTGCCCAGCGGGTGCAAAATCTCGCCGATCGCGATCGCATAATTGTGGAGAGGGACAAAGTAATTGCCGAGAGGGAAGCTCTTTTAGAAACCCTCGCACAGCAACAAACTAAACTCGAACAGCAACAAACTTTATTGCAGCAGCAAGTGCAAGTTTTGGAACGGGATTTTCAGGCCATCCGCGAGGGTACAGTTGCGATCAGGCGCGGTCAAATTTTAGCTGCTGGCGTTGTTCGCATCTTGGAACCGGATAAGGCGAGTCGGGCGATCGATCGACTGTTGCAAGAAGCAAATAAAACCACCGTCGAACTGATGCAGCCGGAAAATGCTAAGGTTCGCAAACAGATTATTCAAATTACTACAGCAGAAATCGATCAATTAATCAGTCAGATTAAAGACGGTAAAGACTACGTGGTGCGAATAGTCGCCGGCGCTAATTACCTGCGACAAGAAAAGGTAATTAAGGTATTTGCCGAAGCCGAAATCAATCGAGTTGTATTCCGCGCCGGAGATGTGATTGCAGCGGTTGCTGTCGATCCGGTGACTTTGACAAACGAACAGGTGCGGGTGCAGTTGCTGCAATTGATCGAAGCTTGTCAATTTCGCGCTCGCTTGATCGGAGTTGTCGGCGGCAGAGTGCAAGTTGCGGACAATCGAATTGAAACTTTAGGTGGTTTTATCGATCGATTGCAGCAGTACGAGAAATCGCTGGAGGTTCGGGCGATCGCCACAGATGTCACCTACATCGCCGGCCCGCTTAAAATAGATTTAGTTGCTTTGGAAAACGGAGCCGTTGTTTTCCGCACCGGACAACAACCACCGGCCGCCCCAGATGTGAAAGTTAAGTAATAAGTGCGATCGATCTATCGAATTTGAGCAAAAATTTTGGGCAATAAAATTACAATTTTGCTTGACATTTTCGCGCCCTTGACATATCATTAAATCATGGGAATCCGTGCCGCCATATATATAGCACTCCTAGGGTGCGTCGCCACCAAACATCTCGAAGCACCACCAACAATTTCACAGCGACACACCGCCTCGTTAAGAGAGCAAATAAAGCAATTAATATCAGAAACGGATTTGTGCGCGGGGAGTCAAAGAAACCGGGTTTTTTCGATAAATTAAAACGGGGAAGCAAATATTGCGGCAAAAACCCGGTTTCTGATTTGTGCGCGGGGAGTCAAAGAAACCGGGTTTTTTCGATAAATTAAAACGGGGAAGGAAATATTGTGGCAAAAACCCGGTTTCTGATTTGTGCGCGGGGGTGAAAGAAACCGGGTTTTTTCGATAAATTAAAACGGAGAAGCAAATATTGCGGCAAAAACCCGGTTTCTGATTTGTGCGCGGGGGTGAAAGAAACCGGGTTTTTTCGATAAATCAAAACGGGGAAGCAAATATTGTGGCAAAAACCCGGTTTCTGATTTGTGCGCGGGGAGTCAAAGAAACCGGGTTTTTTCGATAAATTAAAACGGGGAAGCAAATATTGTGGCAAAAACCCGGTTTCTGATTTGTGCGCGGGGGTGAAAGAAACCGGGTTTTTTCGATAAATCAAAACGGGGAAGGAAATATTGTGGCAAAAACCCGGTTTCTGATTTGTGCGCGGGGGTGAAAGAAACCGGGTTTTTTCGATAAATCAAAACGGGGAAGTAAATCTTGTGGCAAAACCCGGCTTTTGATTTTAGACATTATATGGCCGCACGGATTCCCATGATGATATAATATGTCAATCCTGCAAAAAAGTCAAGCAAAATAAGTGCGATCGCCCAAAAAGATTTTGAGACATTCAAAAATGCAAGTGTCAGATTAGATATAGGTTGGCGATTGGGTTTCCTCGACTGCAACAGCGCAACTACCAACTTATTAATACAGAACTAATAAATATGATTTTAGGTTTCGATCCGGGTAAAGACAAGTGCGGCATCGCCGTCATGGGTAGAGATAGAAACGTCTGCTACCATCAAGTAGTACCGTCAGAATCAGCCATCTCTACTATTCAATCTTTGTGCGAACAGTTTCCCGTTGAGTTATTAGTCATGGGAGATCAAACGACTTCTAAGAGTTGGAAACAAAAACTGACGCAGAGTTTGTCGGCGGAGATTGAAATTGTTCGGGTTGACGAGAGATTCAGCAGTTTAGAAGCGAAGGATCGTTACTGGGAAATGTACCCTCCTACGGGACTTTCTCGCTTGATTCCGCAGGGAATGCGGACTCCGCCGCGGCCTGTAGATGATATAGTGGCGATCGTCCTAATTGAGAGATATTTGAACAAAAATTAGTCAATTGTATAACTGTTACCACTGATTCTCTTTGATTATTAAGGAATCAATATGTTTTTGCGTGTCTTGATTTTTTTAAGTGAATCAAATACACCCTAAATTTATCCGATCGTTGAATAACAGTCCGTGTTACTTGATGACAGCTTCGGTCAAGATTAGCTTACCATTCTGCCGCACTTGCAGGCGCTCGGGATTGATCGAATAGATAATATTGCCGTTAGTCGCTTCATAAGTTCCGTCGTCACTTGTTGTTACTTGCATCACATTAATTTGGCTACCATTTATTTTGCTGAGCCCTCGGTAAAAAATAGCGCCTTCCTGGGTTTTGCAAATGTATACCGAAAAGTTGGCTGTTGCGAAAGATTCCACCATTTCGGCCTTGGGACATCCCTCAACTTGAGCAATTTGGAACGATCGAGAATGCGGTAAACTGGAAGATGCGGGTTGATTTAGTGCTGTTGCTTCTGCTGGGGGAGTCAAAATGCCGTGAAGCGAAGCTATCCCGAAGGGAATCGCGCTAAGGCTAGCTATAACTAGACCTACTTCTTTAATGCCCTTAACTCTATCTTGATAAAACATCTTGTCACTCCTAGTTTTAACTATATAATTACATCTTAAGCGATACTTGTTTGATATTAATAATATTTAATGTTAGAGGTGGAGTTTGCAGAAAACACGGTATACCCTAGGTTTAAGTAAGGTGTACACTGCGAACCCTAGATCGGTGAAAATACATAAAGTATGTCAATGCGATCGAAGGGAAACAAGCGCTGGCATTTATGACAGTTTTACGATCTTATGACTTGTGCGCGCAAATCTCAGAAACCCGGTTTCTTTATATATTTCTCGTTACTAAACCTTTTATTTTCGTAGAAACCGGGTTTCTCGCCTCCATGCGATCGCGAACTGACTCTGTTACACTAATTTCATAAAGTAGCGCTAGATATTACCCCCCCCAACCCCCCCTTATTAAGGGGGGGCTAAGACTTGCTCGTTACCAGGCAGAGCCTGGTAATGCAGGTGCGGAGGCTCTGCCTCCTTCTTTCTAACAACTTACAGGAGAGAAGACTGTAGGAGGTGTTTAAGTTATTAAGTTTTCGATACTTACCTATTTATTGAATAATAAAAAGGGAAACAGAAGATACATCTTTCCTCCCATTTCCCCTTTTTTTAAGGACGGTTTTCCTGACTGCGAACCTGGTAGTTAGTTAACTGCTGCTAACTGTTTGTCTTTGACTTCCACTGGCGCAGTCAAAGCTTCTTCCAACTCCGCACAGCCGAGTTTTTCCTCCAGAATTGCCATTACTTCACGGCCGAAATCATTGGAATTTCGCTGCCAAGCTTCTAAACAAACTTGCCCGAAAAATGAGCCCAAAGGTTCGGGATTCCACAGCAACTTGCGGGCATTCCAAGGCATCAAACTCATGGGATCGTAACCAGGTTTGAGAATATCCTTTTTAAAGGCGTATTCTTCTAAAATTGTGTGGGGCTGCAATCCGATAAAGAAAATCGCTGGTTCTACTTTATCGACTCCAAAAATCCGCTCTAATTCTCGGTGATAGGCAATTGTTTGTCGGATGGTTTCAAAGGTTTCGTCTATGACGTTAAATGAGTAATTGACAGAAACTACATCGTTGTAACCGGCTGCTTTTAAATCGCGGCAATTTTCCAAAACTACTCGCAAGTTGTAGCCCATTCGCATTTTCCTAACCAGTTCCTGGGAACCGCTGGTGATGCCGATTTCAAAGTAGTTCATGCCCGTTTTTACCATCAAATCGCACAATTCGGGTGTGAGATTGTCCGCACGGATGTAAGCAGCCCAGTGGATGTCTGTCATACCGGAGAGGATGATTTTTTGCAATAATTCGATCGCATCATCGATGAATTTGCGCGCCGGGATAAATTGAGCGTCGGTAAACCAGAAATTGCGGATACCTCGATCGTACAATTGCTGCATCTCCGCCACCACCTCATCCGCCGGATTGATCCGCACTTGTTTACCTTCAATCACCGTATAAATGCAGTAACAGCAATTGTGAGGACAGCCGCGCTTGGTTTGGACTCCGAGGTAGAAGTCCATATCCTGTAGATAATAGGAAAATTCCGGCCAAATGGTCTCGATGTAGTTATAGTTGCAAGCAGTTTTCTCGATGTTGGCTGGCTTTTCGTGAATTAGCCGATCGCGCGGCACAGTTTCTCCTACTACATAACACCTTTCCTGGGCCAAATCTTCGCCTTTAATCAACTTCTCCAGCAAAGCTTCGCCTTCGCCCACCGAAACCACAGTCCCCGCCGGCAAGCTGTGTCCCAACTGCTCGTAAAACACGCTCACAGCACCGCCACCGACCACTGCGCGGGCTTCCGGGCGGTATTTCCGGGCCCGCTTCAATCCGCGCTTAATTAGTCCCAGATTGCGCCACAGTTCGGTGTAGTAAGACGCGGCCAAACGCAGTCCTCCCAGTGCTCCCCGGAATTTTGTCAGCGGATTTTTGGCGTAGTAAAACTCGAAGGCATTTTGTAAGGGATTCCCGCCCCTACCGCCGACGGGGGCGTAAATTTGAATGTCCCGCCAAGAGAAAACTAACAGCGTTGGTTGAAACTCATCGACGATCGCATCCAAACCTTTAGCGTAGTCGAGGGGCGGTACTGCGCCTAGGTCAAAAATGCGCTGTTGGACATCGGGAAACATCTTGTGTACGCTATCGGAAAGGTACACTACTCCGATCGGGAAAATCGGATTACAAGGGAGGCGAACGTACAGAACTCGGTTTTCCATGATTGCTATATCCTAAACTGCGACTTTTCGATCTATGTTTATATTCTTTTAATATAACTTTACAATCTCTCTAATTTTGGCAATTTAATATTAAATATTTGAAAATTTGGCCGAGCGGTTTAAGGCTGAGTTTGCGAGTTTCGGTCGGTGACAGCAGCCGAAAAAAGCGAATATGTAAGCAAATACAGCGGATTTTGACGGAAAATTGCCGATGAGAGTCAACAATTAGGTATTTTTCTGGGTAAATAGAAATTTTAGGGCGATCGGTCTCTGGTATGTTATTGACACGCTTTAAGACAAAAAATGCAACTGTAGGCAAGCTCCCAATCCAGATTCAGTAAGTCATTCCCCAATCTAAAATCTAAAATCCTTGGAGTTGGTAGTCGGCTTTACAGTAGGCGGGATCGCCTAGTGTTAGCCTGAGAAGATAACTAAAACTTTTAGGTAAGGCTCCCTCAGCAGTTATGGCTCAAATTCTTGACCCACTACCCTCAGACACCGACAGCAAGATTCTGTGCTGCTACGTCAACGCCACCAGTCTGATTCAGATTGCTCGCATCTCCAACATTCCTAACTGGTATTTTGAACGAGTGGTTTTTCCCGGACAGCGTTTGGTGTTTGAAGCGATGTCCGCCGCAGCATTGGAAATTCACACCGGGATGATGGCGAGTGCAATTTTATCGGACACCATTCCTTGCGATCGCTTGCAGATTAACGAAGGTCCCTATTCAAACGTCAATCCTAGCAGATCGCGAGGGGAAGTTCAGGGCGATCGCGCAGCAACCCCCGGCCGCCCAAAGGCCAGAGAAATTTCAGAACCTTTGACAGTACCCGCGCTAACCGCCGTCGATTAAGGGAAGTTGTGAGTTTTGAGTTATCAAAGAAATGGGTTTAAAACCCCGTCGTTCTAGGACGGCTTTAATTCCTTCTGAATTTTCCTGACTGTGTTAAAATAGTATGGCATACTAAAGTAGTAAAACAGCTAAAAAAAATGAAAGCAAGGTTCCAATACAGATTCTATCCAACCGATAGACAACGCCATAGTTTGGCTCAGTTGTTTGGTTGTGTAAGAGTTGTTTGGAACGATGCCTTGGCTGTTAGTAGATGTGGCAAATATCCTGGGTACAACACTCTATCCAAGTCTCTAACTATATCTAAAAAGACAGAAGAAAGGGCATGGTTGAACGATGTTTCGTCCGTGCCGTTGCAACAATCCCTCAAACAGTTAGAGGTTGCTTACAAAAACTATTTTGATTTCCTAAAAGGGAAGAAAAAAGGCAAGAAAGTGGGTCAACCCAAATTCAAAAAAAAGACTAACAGTCAGTCTGCAACTTTTGCTAAAACAGGTTTCTCTATCAAAGGTGAGTCCGTGTATCTGGCAAGAATTGGAAATGTTAGCCCTATTTGGTCTAGGGAGTTACCATCAGAGCCTAGCTCTGTAACTGTACTAAAGGACTGTGCTAATCGCTATTTTTTAAGCTTTGTAGTAGAAGTTAAGCCCGTTCAAATTGATGCTAAAAATCCAAGTGTCGGAATTGATTTAGGGATTAAAACTTTTGCTGTGATGAGTAATGGGGAAAAAGCTAAAAGTCCAGACTATAAAGTGTTAGATCGAAAAATTCGTAAACTTCAAAAAAAGCTAGCTCGGCAATCTAAAGAGTCGAAACGCAGAAATAGAACTCGGATTCAGATAGCCAAACTGCACAATCAAATTGCAGACACCCGTAAAGATTTCTTGCACAAGCTGTCAACCAAAATTGTTAGTGAAAACCAAACTATCGTTTTGGAAGACTTAAATGTGTCTGGAATGGTCAAAAACCGCAAAATTGCTAGAGCTATTAGTCTTCAGGGATGGAGATAATTCCGAACTTTGTGCGAGGCAAAGTCTGAGAAGTTTGGTCGAGACTTTAGAGTAATTAGTCGCTGGGAGCCTACCAGTCAAATTTGCTCAGATTGCGGCTTTAAGTGGGGAAGACTGGATTTAAAAATCAGAGCGGTTCAGTGTTTGAATTGTGGGACTGAACACGAGCGCGATGAAAACGCTGCAAAAAATATAAACAAAGTCGGGATAGGGCATTGCCACGACTATAAACGGGCGCAGAGACAGAGTAAGACTATTTCGGTAGCATCAGTCAGTGAAGCGTCAAGAATTACCGCACTTTTAGGGCGGTGAGTATGTCAAAAATTGTCAGTTAATTGATAACTCCGCACTCAAGATTCCAACTTCTGCAAAGCGGTAAATAAAAACTCAACACTTAAGAATCAAAGTTTCTGAAATAAATTTTAAATCGCAACTCAAAACAGCGAATATTGTCTGGCTTTTGAGATTTTCTTGAGTTTGGTTCGCGGGATTAACAACTGTGCAACAATAGCATTAAATAGCTTCTTTCATTTCAGTTATGTCAGCAGAATCCGCACTTTCTCCATCTTCCGCCCCAGTATTTGAGCCAGCAGTATTCCGACTTTCTCCCCTGATTAGAATCACCCTGTTGAGCTTATACGCAGCCCTCACAATTCCCTTACCGTTTTTGTCGGAAGTCACGAAAGCACCAATTCCTCCGATCGCACTCTGGGCGGCAATTATTGTCGGCGCAGCAGGCCTGTACGGCGTGCTCAGCGAACGGGTAATTCTCAGCGAGGAGGGGATTGAAGTTACCTATCCGAAGTGGTTTCCGCGCGTGTTTCGCAGGGGTTGGTCGCTACCTTGGACTGAGGTGAAGGCTCTCAAACCTCGATCGACCGGTCAAGGAGGTTTGGTTTACTATTTTCTGAGTCATGCGGGTGAAGGTTATCTGCTACCGATGCGGGTGGCTGGATTTAATAAATTAGTCGGTTTGGTGGAAGCAAAAACCGGTATTGATACTAGGGATGTTCGCCCTTTGTCGCAGCCTTGGATGTATCTGATTTTGCTGGGATGCACGCTGCTGCTGCTGTTGGTGGATGCGTGGACGATTGTAACTGCGATCGGGCTCCAAGGCAATTTGTAATATTATCTGTGTTGTCTGTTTATACCATTTTTCTAAAGATGTGCTATGGATCAAGTCTTAGCCCCCCCAAAGCATCGGGGGGGTTGGGGGGGTAATATCTAGCGATACTTTATGAAATTGGTATTAGGATCGAAAACTTAATAACTTAAGCACTTCCTAAAGTCCTCTCTCCTGTAAGTTGCGAGATAGAAGGAGGTAGAGCCTCCGAATCTACATTACCAGGCAGAGCCTGGTAACGAGGGATAACTGTTAACAGTCAACAGTCAACAGTCAACAGTTAACAGTCAACAGTCAACAGTCAACAGTCAACGCCTGAATTTACTATTCCGATGAAGACAGGATTTGATATTACTGGTGCGGCACTACCCAAAGGCGATCGTTATTGTAATTTTCGCAATGGGTATTGTGCGCCCTATTATGGCCGTTGAATAATTGTTTCAACTACCCGCCGCTTGACTTTTGGATCGATACCAATCAGCCGCACGTATTCGCCGCCGTGTTCCGCCAAACAAGTTTCTAAAGATGCAATTACATCTTTTTCTTTGCCGTTTTGAACGATCGTGCAACTATGCCAAGAACCAGTCTTAAATCGGCGAGTGTCTGCATATTCCATGCCGATTTTGCTGCCCTGTGCTAACAATTGTTGCACTTGTGCCAACACCTCGGAACTCAGCCGCCCTTGACCGTTACTCACTGCAGAAGTTGGCTCTACGTAAGCTTTATAATATTTGGAATTAGGGTCGTCCAATTGATTTTGCGTTGGTGCGGCTGCCGGAACATTGGCAGTTCCTTGAACGTTGAAAAGTCGCGATTGGTTGTATTCATCCACTAAGCGCATTTCCTGAATCCGCTTTTGTTGACCCACCATCAAACCGCCCATTTCTAATAAACGAGCGAGGCTGAAATCTGGGTTGTGGAAATCGGGCGGTGCTTCTGTAGTATTTACCAAACGTTTGGAGACGCGCTCGATTCCTATTTGGTGAATGAATTTGCGGACTTGTTCGTCGTAAATGCGCGATCGCAAAGCGCTAAAAAAGTCGATCGACTGATCGGGAAAATTATCGACCAAAGTGACAATTTCGGCCTTTGACAATTTGTCCGAATCAAAAATTCCGCCGACAATCCCAATTTTATCATCGTGGCTGGGTTCCCAATAAAACTTTTCCATCCGTCCGTCGCGAATCAGCGGGGCGTACAGCGTTGAAAAGTCATTTCCGGTGACAATAATCGGTACTCGGTGCAGCGGCGTGCTGTCATAACTTCCCGGTAACTGCACGTTAGTTGGATTGTCGGCAATATTCATCAGAGTGGCATTGACCATCTGAGTATTGACGGTATATTGAGTAGTAGTATCGAACCTGCCAGCACCGGCATCCAAATCGTTAATAAAAATGGCGCACATCTGGCCCCGCACCCGAATTTGCTCCGCAGCTTCCCGGTAACGCAAGCGAATTAAACGCGCCGGATCTCCCGCATCTGGACTTTCTAATTCTCCACCAGATATCATCACGGGTTCAAAGCCCATCCGCCGAAAAACCAGTTCGGTTTGAAAAGTTTTGCCTTCTCCTTTGCGGCCGTGAATTCCCAAAATTAAGGGAACTCTTATCCCCGGCAAATTTAAAAAGTTTTTAGTGATGTGTACTGCAACTCGATCGAGAAAGCTAGGAGAAATATAATAACTCATCAGTAGATTTGTGAGGGATTGATTGCTGTTAAATAATCCGGCAAAATTAATCACAATTGCATACAGCCTGAAAGCCTTACAGCGTCAAGAGTCTTTTTGTAATTAATTGGGCGCGGTTACTTACTGTTATGATTTTATGACAAAAGTAACAGGCTGCACCGCGAAGCTGGATTTTTGCCGTACAATCGAGGTCTAGATATTATCTGTTAAGGAGCCGTTCGTGAGTCCTGAAACCTTACTAAAAGAACCAAGCGTCCAAGCCGAAGCGAGTTTGTTCAGTTCTGAAAGCTTCGACAGCTATGTAATGACTACTTACGGGCGTTTTGCGATCGCCCTAGAACGGGGCCAGGGCTGTCGCGTTTGGGATACCGAGGGCCGCGAATATCTCGATTTTGTGGCGGGTATTGCTACCTGCACTCTGGGACACGCCCATCCGGCGATGATTGCAGCGGTAACAAAGCAAATACAGACCTTACACCACGTTTCTAACCTTTATTACATCCCCGTACAGGGCGAGCTGGCGAAGTGGCTTGTAGACCATTCTTGCGCGGACAGAGCTTTCTTTTGCAACTCCGGCGCTGAAGCTAATGAAGCGGCTATTAAACTGGCGCGCAAGTACGGCCACGAAAAATTAAATATCTCGAATCCGACGATAATTACCGCCGTTGCTAGTTTCCACGGGCGGACTTTGGCGACAATTACGGCGACGGGACAGCCTAAATATCAGAAGGGTTTTAGTCCGTTGGTTCCGGGATTTCACTATGTGCATTATAACGATATTAGTGCGATCGAACTGGCGATCGCAGAACTCGACAAAGACGAACGTCAAGTAGCAGCAATTATGCTGGAAGCGCTGCAAGGTGAAGGGGGGGTTCGCCCCGGAGATATCGCCTACTTCCAGCGGATTCGCGAAATTTGCGACGAAAAAGGTATTTTGCTGATTCTCGATGAAGTGCAAGTCGGGATGGGGCGCAGCGGCAAATATTGGGGCTACGAAAACCTAGGGATTGAACCGGATATCTTTACGTCGGCGAAGGGGTTGGGCGGCGGTATCCCGATCGGCGCTATGCTGTGCAAATCTTTCTGCGATGTATTTGAACCGGGAAGTCACGCCAGCACTTTTGGTGGCAATCCTTTTGTTTGCGCTGTCGCTTTGTGCGTGTGCGAAACTTTAGAACGGGAAAACATTCTGGAAAACGTGCAGCAGCGCGGGGAACAGTTGAAAGCTGGCCTCAACAAGTTGGCGGCGGCATATCCGCATCTGATTGCTGAGGTGCGCGGCTGGGGTTTGATTGTGGGGCTGGAATTGCAGGCTGACATCGAACTTACATCGGCTGATATTGTTAAATCGGCGATCACTGCTGGTGTGCTGTTGGTTCCCGCTGGCCCGAAAGTGTTGAGGTTTGTGCCGCCTCTGATTGTCTCTGCTGCAGAAGTCGATCGGGCTTTGCAGGCGGTGGAGACGGCGCTGCACTCTCAAGCGGTACACTAAATCGACTCAGTTTAACTGGTTCCCAGACAGAGGCTGGGAACCGATGTCCATAGGAAGTGCCTCGGCTGCGAAAAAAGGAGGTAGAGCCTCGCCTATCTGCGTTACTTTCGCAGAGCCAGGTAACGAGTAAACGAATAAATGCAAAACTCAGATGCTCGCTTCCGGATCTGCCCTGCTTTCGCTCGAACTGGTAACGAGTAGTCCCACAAATCTTTGAGGATTGTTATAGCTTCCAAGCAATCAGGTTTTTAAGTCTAAAATTTATCATGGTTAAAAATAAACCCGCCCCACTGCAAGTCTGTGGGGGCGGGTTTATCAAGTTTAAAACTTGGCCGAAAACCTGTTTTTTTGGGCGAATAGGTTGTAGCGATGTGTATGGTGGAAAAACCAGGTTTCTTTAATTCCCCTCGGCGACTCCTACCTCCGATTGGGAATTGAACTTTAAACCGGGAACTGATTTAATTGCTGCACAGAAGCAGCGATCGTATGGTTAATAGTTCGGCGGAATGCACGATGGACGAACAGCGTCGCAAAACTGATGTGAATATGCTCCAAGCGCTGCTGGAAAATCCTGTAGACTCAGGAATAGATTTGATTTTGAAGACCAACTCAAAGTCGATCGACTTTGGGTTCGTGCAAACGCTTTACTTGGAAGTGCCGGCACTGACGCCAGACAGTTTGCTCAAAGCTGCCAAATTTTTCCAAAGGGCGATCGCACCCTTAGAATCTGCAAATGGCAATCCTCAAACTGGGGTAGCATATCTAATTTTTTTAGCAGAAGCCTTGCAAGCAGTGGCGGGCAGCACTGACTCGCACCACCTGTACTCGCTGCTGAGAAATAATTTAGACAAACTAGACCATAATTTCGCAGAATTGTTGCGCTGCTGGGCACTTTTGGTACTACCCGCTGCCAATCAATCCGAGACTAGGCGCATGGCAGCCCTGATCGGCAATCTGAGTAACAAAATTGGGCGGTTTCCTCTCGGTACCAAGGCTAATAACCTCGAAATCGAAATAGCAGGTTACGAAACTGTTGCTAAGGTTTTTACCCGCAAAGATTTTCCCCAAGAGTGGGCGGCAATGCAAAACAATCTGGGCAACGCTTACAGCGATCGCCCGAAAGGCGATAAGGCTCAAAATATCGAACTGGCGATCGCTTGCTTTGTCAATGCCCTAGAAGTGCAGACTCCCGAAGAGTACCCATCCCAGTGGGCGACGCTGCAAAACAATCTGGGAAGCGCTTACAGCGATCGCCTCCGGGGAGATCCGGCAGAAAATTTAGAACAGGCGATCGCCTGCTATCAAAACGCCCTAAAAGTTCGCACCCGCGAAGCTTTCGGGGTAGATTGGGCGAGCACTCAAAACAATCTCGGCCGCGCTTACACCCGCAGGCTGCAGGGATCCAAAGCCCAAAATCTAGAACTGGCAGTCGCTTGCTACCACAATGCTTTGCAAGTCTACAACCGCAAGGTGTTTCCCCGGCGTTGGGCCACGACTCAAAATAATTTGGCAAATGCTTACTGCGACCAACTGCGGGGCAACCGAGCCGAAAATCTCGAATACGCGGTAACGTGCTATCAGAGAGCTTTGCAAGTGCGGACTAAGGAAGCTTTTCCGCAGCAGTGGGCGACGACTCAAAAGAATTTAGGCCGGGTGTTTATCGATCGCGCTAAAGGCGATCCGGTGGAAAATCTGGAAATGGCGATCTCGTGTTTTCAAAATGCTCTACAAGTCTACACCCGCATCAAATTTCCCGAACTCTGGGCTTCGATCCAAACTTACCTCGGCAGGATCTACACCATGCGGGTGAAAGGGGACAAAGCCGAAAATATCGAAATTGCGATCGCCTGCTATCAAAATGCTTTGCTCTTTTGCAACCGTCCCAAAACTCCCGAACGCTGGGCCATGCTGTGTACCAATCTCGGCCGCGCTTTCAGCCAACACCTGAGAGGGGAAAAAAACCGCAATCTCAAAAGCGCGATCGCCTGCTATCAAAATGCGGCGAGAGTATACACCAAACAGGCAGCCCCCGAACGCTGGGCGATGCTGCAAATCGATCTTGGGCGGGCTTTTGCGAAACTGACGGAGGGGGAAAACTTGTCTCACCTCGATCGCGCGATCGGCTGCTATCTCGCTGCTTGCCAAGTCTACACTCGCGAAACCTATCCCCACCACTGGCTGCAAATTGTCTTTTATTTGGGTCAAGCTTACCGAGTTCGCGGCGAGTTGCTTCGCGCCTGCAGCGTGTTTGCTGCTGCTGTCGATACTGTGGAATTATTGCGCCCTGAAGCTGGGCTTGATGCGGTGGATTTGGGCGATCGGATCGGTACGGCAAAAGTCAAATTAGCCAGCATCTCGACTGGACTCTATAAAGGGCTGGTGCAAGTTTGTCTGGAACTCGGCAACACCCAACCCGCATATCGCGCTAAGGCTTTGGAATATGCCGAACGCCACAAAAATCGGAATTTGGTAGAACTGCTGCTGAAATGCGATCTGACTCCCAAAGGAGACTTTTCTGCCGAGGTGCTTGGCTCGTTGAAGTCGCTGCAACTGGAAATAGCTAGGGCACAGCGACACGAAGAACAGTCAGAGGCAGAGTCGAGCGCTACCTTAATTTCTGAGGGCGACAGCGCTAGTTTGAACAGCGGTTCTCTGCTGCCGAGTTCGGATTTTATCAACTTAAATCAATTGTGGCGGCAGTTTGATGGGTTGATTGCTCGATCGGTGCAGGCAAACGACCCTTTCTTCAGCTTAGCTCACAAGGTTGAACCCATCGCTTTCGAGCAAATTCGCCAATTGTTGCCTGATGCTAATTCCGCTGCTGTGGTGTGGGCGAGTTTTGAGGATTTGCTGGTGGCTTTTGTGGTGGTTGCTGACGTGCAATATCCCGCCGTTCACCTGTGTTCGCCGAAAAATGCTTTGGCTGTCGAAAGTTGGGCCAGGGAGTACCTCAGCGCTTATTCTGAGCAAAAAGGTCGCTGGATCAATCATCTCCCGGCTCGGCTCAAACGCTTGGCGGCGCTGCTGGAAATCGATCGACTGGTGGCGCTGATTCCCCAAAATTGCGATCGGCTAATTTTTGTGCCGCACCGATTTTTGCACGCTTTACCGCTCCACGCTTTGCCTCTGGGGGTGACAGAGGGGCTTGAGGAGGGCGGGGGAATTTTCAAATCTGGGTGGAATTCGAGCAGCGGTTTTGAGGGGGAGGCGCACAGCAGTTCTGATGTTTTTGCTCGAAGTTCGACTTTTGCCGATGTTTCAGAGGCTGCTGGTTATTTGATCGATCGATTTGCTGGAGGAATTCGCTATGCTCCTAGCTGCGAGTTATTGCGGTTGAGACAAAGCGCGCGCGGCGCAGCTATTGGCCGGTACAGACCGCGTTTGCAGCACCTTTTAGCAGTTCCTACTTTCACCAGAAGTTCACTCTACAGCAACCTAGAAATCGGCACTATTTCCGAACATTTTTCCAGTGCAGAAATTTTGCGTCAAAAGCCGGCTATTCAACAGGCTTTTTCCCAAAAAACAGGGCAGTTGCAGCAAAAAAAATGTGCTCACTTTGCTTGTTTGAGTGTGCTAAATTTGGCGGAATCGATGAAATCTGCTGTGTTGTTGAGGAATGATTCTCTGAGTTTGGAAGAAATTTTTAATTTGGATTTTCGGCAATACTTTTTAGTGACTTTATCGGCTTGCGAAATTGCCGGCGGTTTCCCTAGCCCCGGTGAAGATTTTGTCGGTTTGTCGGCGGGTTTGTTGTATGCTGGTACCTCTAGTGCGGTCAGCAGTCTGTGGACGGTGAACGATATTTCGACGCTGCTGCTGACAAGCAAGTTTTATGAAAATCTGGGGCGGTTTCCTCGGTTGCAGGTGGGGGATGTGGCGATGGCGCTGATTGACGCTCAAAGGTGGCTGCGAGATTTGACTAGCGAGGAATTGGAGGTGTTGCTGGCGGATTTTCAACCTCAAATTTCGCAAACGTTCGATCGGCTTTCCCAAAGTTCTCGCCTGATTGCAGAGGGATCTCTGCAACAAATTCGCAACCGCAAACCCTGTCCTTTTGCTAATCCCTATCACTGGGCTGCTTTTACGGCTGCTGGGGTTTAGTCAGTTGTTAGTTGTTAGTTGTTAGTTGTTAGTTGGCAGTTGTTAGTTGTTAGTTGGCAGTTGGCAGTTGGTAGTTGTTAGTTGTTAGTTGTTAGTTGTTAGTTGTTAGTTGTTAGTTGTTAGTTGTTAGTTGTTAGTTGTTAGTTGTTAGTTGGCCCGAAAGCATTAGTTATTAGTCAACAGTTAACAGTTAATAGTCAACAGTCAACAGTTAACAGTCAACAGTTAACAGTCATTAGTCATAAAAAAACCCGACACTAACAACTTATTTAAAGTTGTCAATGTCGGGCACAAATTCAACAAATTACCAGCAAAACTTTAGGACTTTTTGCCAAGAATTTGTTCTTTCAAAGCTTGAATTTCTTGACCTAATTGTTGGCGGTTGGAAGAGCGCAACAAATAGCGGTAGACAAACCATGCGGTGTATCCGATACCGATTAGCTCAAATGTAGGTGCTAGCAGGGGGATGTCATTGAGTTCGTCTACTATGCCCAAAAGCACTTTCAAAGAAACAATCGAGGCTAAAATTACACCGACAACTGTCAGGGGGCTTTTGTACTGCTCGTAAAAGCTACCGATGTAAGCGGGAAACTCCGACAAAATTGAGATAATTTGTTCTTTGATCTGCTGGGTCTGACTTGGCGGTTCTTCGGTAATTATGACTTGCGTGGTACCGCTCGAACTGTCTGCTTCATTTTCAGCAGGAATTTCGGTGATGATAATTGTTTTTTCTGGTTCGTTTGATGAAGTCATTTCTCCACTCGCAATAGTTTTTTGCTGGTTGGCGGCAGGTATTTCAACTGCTGCTGCGACTGTTTCAAGAGCCGGTATTTCGACTGCTGCAACCTCCCCGTCGGTTGGTTCTAGAGCCGACACTTCGCCTGTTTCTGAAGTCGGTATTTCGACTGCTGTAACTTCGGCCGCCACTGCTTCAGGAGCCGATATTTCGACTGCTGAAACCTCTGGTGCTGAAGTCGGTATTTCGGCTGGTGAAACTTCCGCTGCTGGGTGTTGTGCGACAGAAGTTTCGGCGACTGTTTCTGCGTTTGGTTGTTCTGGGGTAGGAGTTTCGGCCGCGACACCAACAGCGGGCAAATTCAAGTTGCTAATGGCCTCAAGCAAGCGGGTTTTCGCTGTCCCGCGCTGGTGAAGGATTACCAAAGATTCTATCAGGTCGGGGCCGTGCATTGCACCTGTCAGAGCTGCTCTGAGCGATCGCATAATTAGCCCTTTGTTCAGATTTTTCTCTTTACTGAGCTTTTTAGTGATTTTCTGAGCTTCGGCTGACTGCAGGGTGGCATGACTTTCCAGAATTTCTAGAACTGCTTGTAAAGCCTCTGCTGCCCCTGGCTGCTGCAACTGTGCGAGTGCTTCTTCTTCGTATTCCACAGTGGGAGAGAAGAACAACTTGCACATATCGACAGCATCGGTTAAGCGAACGAGACTCGGGCCGATTAAAGCAGCTATTTGTTCGAGCCAGGGGCGGTCTGCCTCGGCGTCAAACTCATAACCGGCTTTCTGCCAATAAGGTATCAGCAAATCTGTCAATTGCGGTACTGGCATTTTGTGGAGATATTGACTGTTGAGCCAGTTGAGTTTGTCCCAGTCAAATTTTGCACCAGCTTTGTTGACTCGATAAAATGTAAATAATTCTGCTGCTTCCGACAGTGTAAATATTTCCTGCGTTGAATCCGGCGGAGTCCAACCGAGCAAAGTCATGTAATTGACTAAAGCTTCGGGCAGGTAGCCCATATCTTTGAAGTCAGAAATCGAGGTTACGCCGTCGCGTTTAGAAAGCTTTTGCCCTTGGGAGTTTAAAATCAGCGGCGTGTGGGCAAATTCTGGGATTGTCGCGCCCAAAGCTTCGTAGAGCAATATTTGTTTGGGAGTATTGCCGATGTGATCTTCGCCGCGGATGACGTGGGTGATGGCCATGTCGATGTCATCGACAACTACGGCGAGGTTGTAGAGTGGTTGGCCGATGACGCCGCCGCTGGATGCCCTGGCAATTACCATGTCGCCGCCGAGGTCGCTACCTTGCCAGGTTACGGTGTCGCGCACCATGTCGTTCCAAGAAATTGTGCGATCGTCGTCGATGATAAACCGAATCACAGCTTGTCGCCCTTCGCCTTCAAAAGCTGCGCGCTCTTTGCTTGTCAAGTTGCGGTGGCGGTTGTCGTAGCGGGGGGCTTGTTTGTTGGCTTTTTGTGCTTCCCGCATTTCGTCGAGTTCTTCCGACGTGGTGTAGCAGCGGTAGGCGAGTCCATTGTCTAGAAGGGTTTGGACTGCTTGGCGGTATATTTCCAGACGCTCGGACTGAAAACTCGGGCCTTCGTCCCAGTTCATCCCCAGCCATGTGAGTCCTTCGAGGATGTTATCGGTGTATTCGCTTTTAGAGCGTTCGACATCTGTGTCTTCTACCCGCAGGATGAATTGACCGCCTTGGTTGCGGGCAAACAGCCAGTTAAATACGGCGGTTCTGGCGGTACCGATGTGTAGGTTTCCGGTGGGACTGGGGGCTAGACGGACTCTGACATTCATGTATATTTTTGCTTTTAGATTGGGGTTGATTTGCTGGTTGGGGGAATCGCGGATGTTTGAGATTTTAAAATTTTATTATATTTTGTTGCCGAATTAACAGTTGTGCTTGGCAGGTGCTTGGCCTGGAATTGTTTGAGATTCGACTGTCGGCGAAAGTCTCCGGCAACTGGGCAAAGGACATCTTGATGATATTAGCATTGCGGGCGGCCAAGACTGAATTCACCTTTGGGACTATTTTCAAAGCACAAATAATAAATGTCGTAGGGCTACCAGAAAATTCTTGTAAAATGTTTGTGTGCGATCGCTCTTAAAAGATATTTCCCTATGTCTGCTGCTAAAACCGAGTTTTCCGAATCTGTTGAGGTTAAGCCCTCTTGGCAAATCGAGTTGCTGTACGACGCTGAATGCCCGCTGTGCGTGCGAGAGGTGAATTTTTTGAAGAAACGGGATGCAGGGCGAGGTTTGGTGTCGTTTGTGGATATCGCGGAGGATGGCTATAACCCGGAAGCCCACGGCGGAGTTGACTACGAAACGGCGATGGGGCGGATTCACGCGGTGTTACCCGACGGTACTACGGTTAAAAATGTGGAGGTTTTTCGCCGTATTTATGAGATTTTGGGGATGGGATGGATTTATGCTGTTACTAAGTTGCCGGTGATTGGGGCGATCGCTAATTGGCTGTACGGAATTTGGGCAGATTGGCGGCTGAGGTTGACGGGAAGGCAGGATTTAGCAAGTATTATGAGCGATCGAACTGCACGGATCGAGTGCGATGTTGAAGGCCGCTGCCAACCAAACTCGAAATGAGTCATATTTGGTAAGTGCGATCGATCGATTTGCAGATTTCAGCAGGAACCAACTGCAACTAACATTAAAGATTGATTGCTATCGAAAGCAGGTAAAAACAATGCAAGATGCAGGATATACAGTTTTCATGGGCTTCGGCGGCCTCTGGGTAGTCATGGGAATTATCGCTGTGATTGTCCTGTTCAAATCGGACGGCCAAAAGTTGAGGTTTGGCAAATGGGGATTGTTGGTTGCTATTCCGATCCTAGTGCCGATCGTCCTAGTGTTACTCTATCAAATAGCCAGACCTTCGATGCTCCAACACCTGATAAACTAGCTCGGGAAAAATTCGATCGCCAGCAGCAGAAGTTTTTTTGCCAGTATTTTCGACTAAACTATACCACGTAGTAATTAGTTTACCTGAAAGACTGTCCTGATTGATGCCTAAGCAAACCAAGTCCACAATCAAAGCTCCTACTGTACTCGATCTCTTCTGCGGTGCAGGCGGGATGAGTTTAGGTTTTCAAAATGCCGGCTGCGAGATTATCGGAGGTATTGATAAAAATCCCCATGCCATCAGAACTCATCATAAAAACTTCCCTGACTGCCAGCTCCAGCTGGATGCCAAACCGATCGAATCCATTACAGATTTAAGTAAACTTGGTTTGCAGCCCGGAGAAGTTGATATTTTAATTGGCGGGCCGCCATGCCAAGTGTTTTCAGTAGTTGGCAAAGGAAAAATGAGGTCTTTAGGCAAGAATATTGAAAAAGATATTAGAAACTTTTTATACGAAGATTTTATTCGATTCCTTGAATATTATAAACCTTACTTTTTTGTAATTGAAAATGTTAATTATCTCAACAGCCACTGGATCTTCCCTACTTTGATCGAAGATTTGGAAAATGGACTGCACAAAAAAGATGGTGACTATCCAGGCTATGCTCTTAGCTCAAAAATCTTAGTAGCTTCTGATTACGGCGTGCCTCAAATCCGAAAACGCCTGTTCATCGTCGGGCGGCGCAAGGATTTAAATCTAAATTTTGAGTTTCCCGAACCGAATACAGCTTCTCCTATTTCTGTGGGAGAAGCTATTGAAGATTTACCGCAATTAGAGCCTAAATGTCTGTCCTTAAAAACAAAAAATACGGCACCAAGGCAAGTTGACTCTGCCACAGATTACAAGTGCGGGCCACAATCCGAATATCAAAAATTGATGAGAAGCCAATCTGACACAACAGTAATGAATCATCTTTGTCGCGCTCACAATGACAAAGATTTGTATATATTTAGCATCATGCCTCAAGGAGGAAAATATAAAAATATACCTGACGATCTTAAACGCTATAGCGATCAAATTTTTGAGGACAAGTACAGACGCTTAGAATCGCATAAACCTTCGTGGACACTAACAGCACATATGCAGAAAGACTGTTTAGCTTATATTCATCCAACTCAGACTAGAAGTATTTCTGTCAGAGAAGCTGCAAGACTCCAAAGTTTCCCAGATTTTTTTGTATTTGACGCACCTATGACGAGAATGTTTGAGTTAGTTGGTAATTCTGTGCCGCCTCTTTTAGCTGAGGCGATAGCCAAACCTATTGTCGAGCAAGTACAATCCTACTATGCAAGTATGCGAGATTTTTTACGGTAAGTTGTCTAGTAACAATCCCCTGTCTAGTAAAGTATTTCTGTGTTCGCAGGAAGTTTCAGAAATTAACTGACACGCATAGCAAGCAGCACCGTTTACCTTGTCTTCTCCAAATTGTTCTTCAATACAAATCGGGTCATTAGAGCAAGCATCTATATTGCGAAGAGCAGATTTAAGAATGCGATCGAAATGGGGAACTAAACCGATTAATCCTCCCAGTGTCCCGTCGCCGCCCGATTGAGCAGTGTAAAGCAGCACACCTCCTGTTGTTTTATTGTTAACTGTAGAGGTATAAACTCGTTCTCGTATGGCCGCACTAGAGTAGCCAGAATCAACTGAAAGTGCTGTGATTAAACGGTGAGAAAGTGTATGCCACCACACAAAAACAGGATGCAAATACTCTTCTTTAGTTCCTGGCATAGCCTTGATTTTTCGGTAGCATTCGGGTGCATTATAGGCGCGTCGCCAGCGATTGGGGGCTTCTCCTTGTAAAGGGAAATGCTCGGAAATTCCTTGAGGTTCGCGGTCTGATACAAAATCGATAAAAATTCCTTCACCAAACAATTCAACTCCAGGATGCCAAGCAATACGCTCGTTTGGAGGCACATATTCAACCGGGACAATTTTCGGCTGATTTTTTTCATTGTCTGCATCAATTGGTCGCGTGTAGCCAATTTGTACCATTACTACTCGCAATCGGCTCAGCGGTGTTATCCTCAAAATTCGACCTGAATCTAAGTTGAATTGCCTCACATTTTCGATATACACTTCAAATTGATTAGGCCCTCCTGCTTTATCCGATCGCTGAGGAGGAGCACCCTCACAAGCTGCATTTTGCAAGCTGATAAATTCATCTTTTCTCAGTGTTGCTTCTGTTATTTCTTCGGAATTGTTTATTTCGCCTAAAATGTCAGCGATCGCTCCCATAATTTCCGCCTCATCATACTGGTTAAGAGTTTCAGTAATTGTGGGATCGAGGCGCTTTCCTTTAACTAAGTTGTTCAAAATCTGTACTAGCTCATTTTTAGAATTTACAGGTACGGCAACAAGAATATCTAAGACAGCACGGCTTTGAAGGAGGCGGTGTAAAGCTGTATCTAATGGAGGAATTGTCAGTGCAGACCTGATTTCAGAAACTCGCAAATTAGCAGCACCGCGTTGAATTATTTTGGCTGGCTTTCCACAGTGTGTACCTTCTTCTAAGGCTCGTTCTATAAATTTACCCCTACATGGAAACTTTCTAGAGTAAGCGTTTCCAAAGTTTTCTTTAGCATCACAATTTGGACAGGTAATCTGAATGTTTTTGATTGCACCTCCACCGCCCTCCCACTTGTAGAAATTTGAACCTGAACATTTACCCTTGTGTTTCATGAGCGAGCCCCAAGGAACTTCATCAACGTGTCCGTGAGAGCAAGCTAAAACAAAGCGAACGGCTTCTTCGCGAGACTTCGCCCATGCCTCTACCCATGTACGTTTCTTGGGACAGTGAGGACAATCAATTAAAGACTGACTTTCGTATCTGTAAAGAATGCCGTGATTTGGACACAGCGACCACCTCGGAAAATTATAAGCGTTATATACCACTAAATTTTCTTTGAATCCTAATTCAGCGTTAGATGGTAGGCGAAAGATTTTTTTGTTATTCAGCAGAGTTTGTGAAAGTCGCAAGTCTCGAATTTCATAAAGTTCGGGATGACTATTATCAAATAGCCGAGAATGGCTGGGAGAGGCGATCGCAACTGGGCCGTCTGGCGTTTCCAGAATGCTGCCGGGCCCAAAAGTTGTAATGTACTGTGAAGGCCGCAGAGATTGACCTTTTGATGCCATAATTAACCTCGTTGATTTTCTGAGTTTTGTCGATAATTTGAGGGAATGCTACCAAAGCGTGTCATTCCTTCTACGTCGCGCAATGACTGGGGAGCATTCCGATAGACGACGGAAAAGTTTCGTTCTTGATGTTGCTCATCTCCTAAGACAACGGGCTTGGTTGGATCTTTATCGATCGCATATTCTTCATAAACCAGATTGTTTTCATTTTCTGCGACTGTTTGCCAGCGAGCGAAGCCTGCTCGCACTTCGCGATCGACCTGATCTTGCGGCGGGCGGCGAATTGGCAGTTGAATTTGCGATCGCCTGTTAATTACTTGATTGATCGCCTCTAATTCCTCCGCTAAGTTGCGATTATTTTGCATCACAGAAGCATTGTTTTTTCCCGCCCATTCCTCTAAAACAGGTATACCCTGAATTTCTCTGGCTTGGCGCAGCAAGGCGACGGCTACGGGCCCCATACCTCGCTCTCTAGCCCTAGCAGCGAATGGTGTGACTGTAATAGGTTCAACATAGCGATAAATAGCTCTGTGATACCCAGTAAAAAACTCGTAATGGTCTAAGTCTCTCGGACGGCTAGCTCTGAAGAAAGTAATGACTAAACCTCCTTGAGAACGGCCGACGCGACCCGTAGCTTGAATGTAGGATGAAGTGGTTTTGGGTTGACCGTTGACTATCATTAAACCCAGGCGATCGATATCAACACCTGTACCAAACATTGACGTACTCAAAACAATATCTTTAGCTTCAGGCAATGGGTAGTCCTGCATAGCAAGGAAAATGTGTTATAATTTTATTCTTTTAACCTACCTTAAATTTTAGCTTATGAACTGTCCCAAATGTAACTCTGAATACATATTAAAAAATGGTCGCACTCGCTCCGG